>NZ_KV820788.1:0-9603 GCF_001815515.1 Nosocomiicoccus sp. HMSC059G07 | reverse complement strand
CGATAAGACGTTAGTCGCATTTTTCTTATCGTCTTTATGTGCAACTATCTTTATATTGTTAGTATACGAAGACATTAATCGAACATTTAACTTTTTTATAGATAAAGAAAAATATAAATATTACGACCGTCTCACAAAACTTGGTAACGTTAAAATGTTTGACCGCTTCATCGACAAATTGTTTAAAGAAGAAGAAAACGTTAGCATATTATTAATAGACATCGATAACTTTAAGTTTTTTAATGATATCAACGGATATGATTCTGGGGACGAGCTCATTAAACAAATTGCTCGCCTGTTAAAAAACCATCTACCTACAGGTGGGGAGATGTTTAGAAGTACAGGAGAAGAGTTCTCGATGGTCATTCCAAATTTATCGTTTGACCAGACAGTCCGTCTTGGTGAGGCGATTCGTTACACTGTTGAACATACAAAGTTCCACATTGATGATACGCACGTCGTTAACATGACTGTATCTATTGGCATCGGTTATAAGTCGACTCAGACGATGCTTAAAAAAGACGTCATTCGCCAAGCAGACAACATGCTTTTTGCAGCGAAAAAACAAGGACAAAATAGAATTATGTTTGCTCCAGTTGGATAAAAAAAACAGGAAACATTTCAGTTTCCTGTTTTAATCTTCAACACGTGCAAGTGCTTGAACTGTTATTTTACTATGTGAATCATGCCACTTCACTTCACCATTTTCAAAGTAAAACGCTTGTGGTGATTCGTGTTTAATGTTAAATTTTTCAGCAATGTAGTTTGAAAGTTCTCTGTGATCTCGAACGATTAAATAATAGCCATCGATATCACGTTCATAGTGAAACTTTTGAAACTCCTCAAACGCTGTCGCAGAGATTGGACATGTGTTACTATGTTTCATAAAGTAAAAATATGGCTTTTCTTCGAGCAATCGGTCAAATGACTCGATTGATGTTATCTTTGTTAACATCTTGAACAACTCCTTAATAGCTTTAATTAATTTATCACGGTTTTATATTAAAATCAAATTAAAATCAATTTAGTACAATTTGAAAGGGTGAAAAATATGCAAAGAGAGTTAAAACGTTGGACGATTTTAGACACGATTAACGCGACACTTTTAATCGTTGTGTTTTTATACGTACTGGATTTCCAAAATAACGCACTCGTATCTTGGATTTTTGTGATTGTATTCGCATTTTGGATGGTTACAGTCATTTCTAGAAACATTATCATCTCTAGAATACGTGACGGTAAAATGGAAGATCCGACAAAGAAATAATGAAATGGAAAACTGCACATCAATTGATGTGCAGTTATTATTTTGTAGATTCTTTTAATTGATTCAGTTTTTCTGAGTACGTCATATCAAGTTTATTAAACGATTCTGTTTTTGGAACGATATTTTGAATTTGAAGATTTTGTTCTTCTTCGTATACTTGGATGATGTTAATACGTTCTTTGTAATATGATTTGAATGTATAAAACATTTCTAAACTGATACTTCGTACAGATTTTGCTTCGTCAGTTTCAAGTGATAATTGATTTAATTTGTCGATTTGTGTATCTAAAATTGGCATTAGTACTTCATCCACAATGCGTTGTTTCTCAGCTACATCGTTATCGCTTTGTAATAAACCGACATTTTCTTCAAGCTCACCACTACGCTCATTGACGATGTCTATCACTTGGTCGATTTCTGCTGCAGCTACTTTAGAGTGGTTGCCTTGGATAATAGACTGACGTTCTTTTTTTGCCGCACTGACGGCTTCACCGTCTTTAATGAGTTGATTTGTCGACTCTTTATACGATAAATATAAATCGATCCCACGTCCGAGCTCTTTCGCGAACGTTTCTTTTAACTCTAAACTCTCTACATAATCTTCATGCACTTCTTTTAACTCTTCGTTTGAAACTTCTACCGTTTCTATTTTTTCATTCATTTTAGTCGACAATGGGACGAGAGATTCATCGACTACTTTTTTAATTTCAGCGATGTCATCTTTTGAAACATCTGCCTCTGTTGCATAGACTGTCTCTAGTTGCTTTAAGTCGAGTTCGTCGAGTGCCTCAAGAAATTGTCGGTCGAGTTCATAAATATCTTCCATATTTTCTTCATATTGCTGGATGTCACTTTCTAACGATGACTGGCACGCAGATATAATGAAGACTGTGCCGAGTAATATCGTTAACTTTAAATATCGAAACATGCTAGAATCTCACCCTTCCTCTTGCATGGTTATTCTAGTCTTTTTTTGTATTCCCGTTTATAATAGTAATTGATTCGTATGAGAAAGGACTTTTGTTATGAACATTGAAAAATCCTTACGCGAGCGTCTAACAAATTCTGTCATTAAAACAGATGAACCATTACAACGCTATACGTATTCACATACTGGTGGTAATGCAGATTACTATATATCAGTATATAATATTCACGATGCAATGGAAACAATCCGTTTTGCAAAAGAGTATTCAATACCAATTACGTATCTTGGAAATGGTTCGAATTTAATTATTAGAGACGGTGGCATTAGAGGGATTGTGTTAAACACGTTAGAGTTAAAAGAAATTAAACGTGATGGCGATTATATTACGTCAGGCAGTGGTAGTCGAATTATTGACGTATCACGTTTTGCGCGCGACCATTCACTAACTGGATTAGAATTTGCGTGTGGCATTCCAGGCAGCGTCGGAGGCGCTGTATATATGAACGCTGGAGCGTACGGTGGCGAATTAAAAGACTGCCTCGTAGAAGCATCAGTAATTACGCCAGATGGAGAATTATTAACTTTAACAAATGAGGAATTACACCTCGGATATAGACAAAGTATCGTTCAAGAGAATGGATATTTAGTCGTCGAAGCGACATTTAAATTAGAAGAAGGTAGTTCATCTGAAATAAATGCGAAAATGGATGAGCTGACGTTTTTACGTGAATCAAAACAACCGCTTGATTTACCGTCTTGTGGTTCGGTATTCCAAAGACCCCCGGGACACTTTGCGGGAAAACTGATTCAAGATAGTGGTCTACAAGGACATAGAGTGGGTGGCGTGGAAGTTTCTAAAAAGCATGCCGGGTTTATGGTAAACATCGACAACGGTACAGGTAGTGATTACGAAGAGTTAATTCACCACGTACAACAAGTCGTTAAAGAAAAGTATGACGTGCTGTTACAGCGCGAAGTTAGAATTATCGGTGAACATATAGAAAAAACGATCCAAGATTAAATCTTGGATCGTTTTTTAATTATTTTACTTCATTTAAAAACCCTTGTAATTCTTCTAGTTGGCCAATCGCTGACGCGTGACCACCAGAGTTTAAGTACCATCTTACTGAATTTAATTCAAAGATGTTATCATCTTTTACAGCATCTACGTTGTTAGTAACATCAGTTTTAAGTACGTCTACTTTTGTAGCATCCTCACCGTTACTAATCGCTGCACCACGGTCCATCACTAAAATCATACTTGGGTTTGCTTTAGAGATGTACTCGAATGAAATTTGGTTACCATGTGACGCAGTTTTTTCTTCTGAGTCACCTTCGGAAGATTTGAATCCGATTGGATTGTATAAGAAATCATAACGTCCGCCTGGGCCGTGTAGTGATAGGTCGCCACCATTTGTTTGGATGAACATCATCGTTTTATCTTTTTCGGAAACTAAGTTTTTAGTTTCTTCGATTTTTTCATCTAATTCTTTGTTTAACGCTTCTGCGTCTGATTGTTTATCGTATAATTCTCCGATAAATGTCGTCATTTCTTTAATGTCTTCAAAGTAGTTGTCAGATTGAGCACTTACATAAATAATTGATGCGTTAGGTGCTGCCTTTTTAAATTCTTCGATTGATGGTTTGTTTGCTTGACGTCCACCAATCATGATGATTTCTGGATCTAACTCTGCAATTTTCTCGAAGTCTGGATCTTTTAACCCACCGAGGTTTACATACTTCTCATCTTTATAAGTTTCTAGCTCAGGTCCAAGAATAGAGTCGTTCTCACCTTTAGGTAACGCGATAACGTTATCTTGTAAACCTAGTGCTTCAAACGTTGATGCAACCCCTAAGTCTAATAAAACTACTTTGTTAGAATTTTTAATTACGTCAATTGTTTCGTCAACAGCTTCAGTATCGCTATCACGTTCTGTTGTAAGACTCATTTCAAAGTTGTTTTTGTACTGTACAGTTTCTACTGTATTTTCGTCATCTTTAGCTGGTTCTTCTTTTGTCTCTGACTGATCTGTACCGCCACCGTTACTACATGCAGCAAGTACGATAACTCCTATAAATAATAAAAGTAATGCTGATAATTTCTTAATGTTCATTTAAACTTCCCTTTCTAAATTTAGCCCCCACTAAATTTCAAGCTGTAGCGCACCCATCACCTCCTTAAAAGTGTAAGCGACTAGACCGCTCCAAATACTTGACGTGATTCAACTGCTTCACCATCAAAGTAAATACAAATACGGTGACCACAGACGTTTTGTATTTGTAAGTCCATGTCGTATATATCTCTCAAAATATCTTCTTGGATGACTTCATCTTTAGTGCCAGATATTTTTAATTTGCCATCTTTTAATGCTGCGATATTATCTGAGTAACACGACGCAAAGTTAATATCGTGAATGACGATAATTATCGTCTTATTTTTATCGCGACATAATCGACGTAAGATTTGCATAATTTGAACTGAGTGTTTCATATCTAAGTTGTTGAGTGGTTCATCTAAAAATATATATTCAGTATCTTGCGCAATTGTCATAGCGATAAATGCGCGTTGACGCTGACCACCAGATAACTCATCAATCATACGATGTTGTAAATCTTGAAGTCCCATATATTTAATTGCTTCGTCGATTTTTTCGTTATCTTCTTGTTTTAAACGCCCTTTACAATACGGATATCGACCGAATGCGATAAGCTCTCGTACTGTAATGTTTAAATTTAAATGGTTACTCTGTTTTAAAATCGATATTTTTTTAGCGAGCTCATTGTCCGGTTTTGTAAATAAATTTTCACCTTCTAACAATACTTCTCCGCTGTTTTTATCCATTAAACGAGTGACCATCGAGATTACTGTGCTTTTACCGGCACCGTTTGGTCCGATTAAAGACAGAAGTTTCCCTTTTTCTATATCGAGTGACACGTTATCGACAACTTTTTTGTTACCATACGCTTTAGAAAGACCTTTAATTTGTATCAAGCCTTACTCCTCCTTAGCATCAGATAGATGAAGTACACTCCACCCACTAAGTTAATGATAACACTTAGTTCGATGTTATTCTTAAATACGAACTGTACAACCATCTGACCAATTAATAACGCGATAATGCTGATTAATGTGGTTCCTATAATAAGATATAAATGTTTATACGTTTTAAACACTTCATGGGCTAAGTTTACGACGAGTAGCCCTAAAAACATAATCGGTCCAACAAGTGCAGTCGATGCGGACACGAATATCGCAACGATAATGAGTAGTTTCGAAACTTTTAAGTCGTAGTTCACTCCGAGGTTGATCGCGTGATCTCTACCGAGCGCCATCACATCGAGCGATGAAAAATCGAGTAGCACGATGATAAGTAACACGATGACGATACCGAGCGTGATATAGAGTAACGTTTCATTTATCTTCGTAAATGACCCGAATAACTGTCCTTGTAATATTTGGAAGTCTTCTGGAGAGATTAGCACTTGCATAAATGTTGCTAAATTTCCAAAAAACGTTCCAAGTATAATACCGATAAGTAATAGTATGAAGACATTGTTTTTCGTCAATTTAAATAAGAATTTAAATACAAAAACTGTAAATATGACGAGTATTATTAAACTTAAGAAATAATTGTACGCGTCATTAAATAGTAATGGCGAACTGACTCCTGCAATAAATACGATCGCTGTTTGTATAAATACATAGACCGAATCTAACCCCATAATCGACGGAGTAATGATTCTATTTTTAACAATCGTCTGGAATACTACCGTTGATACTGCGATTGCAGTTGCAACGATAATAATTGCGAACGTACGGAGCATTCTTGACGGTAGTTGATAATGTAAAATCTTAAAATTTATACCGTACAACATGTAAAATGCTATAAGTCCAAGTGCAACGACTGATAAAACGATTAAAAGCGTTATATTTTTCTTATTACTATGCATGCTTTACCCTCCTATAAATCATAAATAGGAAGATTGCACTACCAAATACAGCAATGACTAACCCAACAGACACTTCGTACGGGTAAATAATCACACGGCCGATGATGTCACAGATCATAACGAATATCCCACCGAGTGTTGCTGTTAAGAAAATCGTACTGCGTAAATGATCCCCTCTAAAAATAGAGACGATGTTCGGAACGATTAGCCCTAAAAATGGAAGCATACCAACTGTTACAACGACAATTGCTGTAATCGCTGCGGTAATAAATAGTCCGATATTTACGATACGTTTATAATTCAGACCTAAGTTTTTAGAGAAATCTTCTCCCATACCAGCTACTGTAAACTGATGTGCATAAAAAATTGCTAATAGCAATAACGGAATACTAATATATAAAATTTCGTATCGACCAGTGACTAGCGTTGAGAAACTACCGTGCATCCACGCACCGATGGATTGTAAGTTATTCGTTCTAAGTGCTAAAAACGTCCCGATACTCGAAACGACCCCACCGAGCATAATACCGATCAGTGGAACGAAAATGATATCTTTAAATTTAATACGTGTAATAATCTGCATGAAGATTAACGTCCCGATAAGTGATAGCGCAGTTGCAAATGATAATTTCATTAACATACTCGCTGCTGGGAAAAATATCATTCCGATTAAAATACCGAGTTGCGCCCATTCCATCGTCCCTGCTGTCGTAGGGGATACGAACTTGTTACGCGTGAGCTGTTGCATAATTAAACCAGATGTCGCAAGAGCAGCACCTGCAATGATAATTGATACAGTACGCGGTATTCTACTATGTAATAAAACTGTCTTTTGTTGCTCATTTAAATTAAATATATCTGATAAAGGTAAACTACTTACTCCAACAAATAGAGAAAGTATCGATACTAATATGAGCACAATGATTAGTACATCTAGCCTAAATAATTTCTTCATCATGTGAAACCGCCTAATTGATAATCATTCTCACTGAATTTCTATTTATCATTATACTACACGATTCTCTATTTACAAGCATAATAGATAAAAACCACTCGAAAATGAGTGGTTTTTTAATGAATGATGATCGTTTCGTTATTATCATTTGAAATCTCATCATCTAGAATTTTAAAAATAGTCCCAACTGCGCTGTCGTCGTTTGGATTGAACGAAGCATCTCGTTCAGTCGGACGATAGCTTAGCGTATAAACGTTAAGATCTTCTTTACGAAGCTCGCTTTGTATCGCATGCGTGAGTCCTTCTATCGCACCGGTAACTGCATAATATAAATTGTGTTCGAATGTTTCTTCACGTACAGGTTCTACTAGATTGATAATCTTCGTCTCTTTCGTTTCGATCAATTGATTGCGTAACGTGCGTACTCCAAGGTAAGTTCCCCACACGTGTTCGTTCATAACTTCAGTAAATTCATCGTATGAAACATTGTATACATCGTTATCTTCAGTCTCAATGGAGTGTATAAAAATCACACCATTTAAACCGTCGTATGTTGAATCTATTTTATCGACCATATTTAGCCAGTCGATTTCTTTTGCTTGTTCGAGTAAAAATACTTCGTGATGCGCATCACTATATGATTTTAATTCATCGTGCAACGCTTCGAGTTCGTTGTAGTCATTTCCAGATAATATTAAATTGTGGCCACGCTTTGCAAGTTCATGCGCCAAACGTTGCCCAATTGCTGTTAAAGCATCTGTAATAATGTACGTCTTTTTCATCTAAGTACCTCCATTAGAATGTTCACCATTCTTAGATACTTATTTTACGCCATTCTATTTTTTTCGTCTAGAAATGTAATTACTCTACGACAACCTCATTTTTAGGCATTGTGTGTAAGCCGTTCGCGTCAACGTGTGAGATCACTTCGTATGTTCCTGCTTCTTTAAATGTGTAGTTCAATTTGTAAAGTCCATTTTCAGTAAATTCACCTTCGATTTTATCGAGGCTTTCATCGTCTTTTAACACTTCAAATAATACTTTATCTGCATCGTTTACATCTTCATCGTTTGAAGTAACGTGTGCAACGAATTCAACTTCTTCACCAGCTGTTGCAGTTTCAGGAGTCGTTAACTCAACATCTAAACCAGCAACTTCGTCGTGTCCTTCCATGTCGTCTTTGTTTTCGTCATTTCCACATGCTCCAAGTACTAAAACGCTTGATAATACTGCTGCACCTAATAATTTTTTCATTGATATGTTGCCTCCAATATGTATGATATAAATTTAGAATATCATACATTTTCTTGTTCTTTATCGCTTAATTATGTATAGATTTTGACAAAGATATATACCAATCTATGTGTTACACTATGATAGTAATTTTAATAATAAAGAAGGTATACAGTTGAACAATATAACGAAAGGGATTATCGCTTTAATTATTTCATCTCTTGGTTTTAGTTTAATGTCGCTCTTTGTAAAATACTCTGGCGACTTACCAACAGTACAAAAAGCGTTTTTTAGAAACTTCGTCGCGATGTTGATTGCGCTCGTACTCGTCATTCGCTATAAAGAACCACTGTTTGGTAAAAAAGAAAACCAAGGATTGCTATTACTGCGTTCAACGCTCGGGTTAATCGGGGTTATCCTTAACTTTTACACACTCGATAAACTCGTCTTAAGTGACGCAGATATTTTAAACAAGCTCAGTCCGTTTTTCACGATTATTTTATCCGCAATATTTTTAAAGGAATATATTAGACGATTCCAAATGACTTCGATTATTATCGCATTCATTGGTGCGATATTTATTATCAAACCGTCGTTTGAAAGTACATCATTTGATGCCTTAGTCGGGGTGCTCGGTGCTCTCGCAGCTGCAGGAGCGTACACTGTGTTAAGAGTCCTCGGAGATCGCGAGAAATTTTACACCGTCGTATTTTATTTCTCAGGATTTTCAACAGTCGCGTTACTGCCGTTTTTCATCTATAACTATGAACCGATGACCGGTGAACAACTCATGTTCCTATTACTTGCAGGAGTCGCAGCATCAGTAGGACAATTCGGCCTAACGATTGCATACAGTTATGCACCAGCGAAAGAGATCTCGATATTCTTCTACACGACGATTATATTTACTGCGATGTTCAGTATCATATTCTTTGGAGAATACCCAGATATTCTATCGATTATCGGGTACATTATCATCTTCGCAGCAAGTTTCTATATGTATATGAAAAACTTACCGCAAAAACGAACGTAATATTTCTGTTGAAAAGGAGCGAGACCATGCTGATTCCGGGTCTCGCTTTTTGGTATGTTTGTTCGGGGTTTTTGTTAATTATCCTGATATATCTCACACATTCAGATATCTTTTGTAAATAAGCGATGGCAGAGAGTAGCTTTTTATCCCAAAAGAATAAAAACACCGTTTAACCAAATTATATTTAACATAAAAATCACGTTTTTGTTAGATATCCGGATTTATTTAACATATTT
>NZ_KV820787.1:3785-17723 GCF_001815515.1 Nosocomiicoccus sp. HMSC059G07 | reverse complement strand
ATTCCAAAAGTCCAACTTTTGGGTAGCACATCAAGATGGCAATCCTTTTTATTAAATGCTAAGGAATTTGTCACTTAGTTATTAAACAATTTATAGCTATTAAATACTGATAAAAATTGTTCGAAGTTAATGTTCCTTAAATCCTTTATTTTTGCATAACTTAAGGCTTTATTAAACTGGTTTTTAGTAAATAGTTCTCTGTATTCTTGGTTAACCCATTTCATAACAAAATTATTATATATTTTTTTATCTTTGTGTGATATTTTTGATGGGTGTCTTTTTAACATAATTAAAGAACTATTAATTTTAGGTTTTGGATGAAAGTATTCTTTAGGGATTTTACTTAATATGGATATATCTACTTCAGTCATTAAAAGTAACGCTAGAGAACGATTTGTATTGAGTAGCCTTTTAGCAAATCCTTCCTCGACTATTAAGTAACTAACTGTTGCATTACTTTCAAAGACAATTTTTCGTACTATATCCGTACTTATATAATAAGGTATATTACCATAGATTTTATATGTTCTGTTGTTTGGGAACTTGAACTGTAATATATCCTTATTTATAATTCGAAAATTATCGTAATTTGTAACTTTATTTTGTGTTTGAATACATAAATTTGAATCTATCTCGATAGCTGTTACATAATTACATTTTTGAACCAGTTCTAGTGTGAAATGGCCTTTTCCTGAACCAATTTCAAAAACATTATCATCGCTATTTAATTCTAAATTACTCATAATTTTATTTATATGTCGTTTCGAGGTAATAAAGTTTTGACTAAATTTTATCTCTTTTTTGTTCATTATAACCCACTCCAATGTGGTTATAATGAATTTTCTATATTAACAATTCATTATAACCAATTATTTTTCATTTGGTTGATAATGAACTGTATTTATTACAAAAATGCTAAAAATACCCAAGTGCTAATTCTCCTTCCGTTTTAAGTGTTAAAACTTAGACGAAAATGGAGAAGTCAATTACAAATAATGAACAATTACCCATTTAAATTCCTCCTTGTTAAACCTAAAGTTATTTTAACACATAAATTGTGAATTAAACAGTGAATATTGTTCTGCAAAAGGGTACAGATTGTGGAACAATTAAATAGATGTCTTAAGCTCAGATAGCAATCTGGGCTTTTTTGTCGTGCAAAACTTTATAAATTCATTTAGTTTTTTTATTTGCTAAGGGGGTGGTTATAATTAGAAAGCTAGAAATTTATAAACCAACAATCTTTAAAGCTGAACAATCTTACTACGATAAGGATGCTGCTGATATGGCGGTAAACATTATAAGTTATTTAAAACATACAAAAGGTGAATGGTTTGGAAAAAACTTTGATTTGATAGATTGGCAGGAGCAGATTATTCGAGATGTATTTGGGACGATGAAGCCGAATGGTTATCGACAGTTTAATACTGCCTATATTGAGGTAGCTAAGAAACAAGGAAAGTCAGAACTTGCCGCTGCGGTTGCCTTACTTTTAACATGTGGTGACTTTGAACATGGTGGAGAAGTATATGGATGTGCTGCGGATAGGCAACAAGCATCGATTGTATTTGACGTTGCAGTTGATATGGTGGAACAATCACCCGCACTTAAGGCACGATTTAAACCCGTCCTTTCACAAAAACGATTGATTTATAAACCATTGGGTAGTTTCTATCAAGTGTTATCTGCGGAAGCTTATACAAAACATGGATTGAACGTCCATGGGGTAGTTTTTGATGAGTTACATGCACAACCGAACCGAAGGCTATACGATGTTATGACTCATGGTTCAGGGGACGCAAGGAAACAACCATTGTATTTCTTAATCACAACTGCAGGAAATGACCAGTATTCAATATGTTACGAAGTACATCAGAAAGCAAAAGATGTACTTGAGGGAAGAAAAATAGATCCTACTTTTTATCCTGTTATCTATGGTGCAGAGGAAGATGATGATTGGACAGACCCTGAAGTTTGGAAGAAGGCAAATCCATCACTAGGAATTACAGTTGATATTGAGAAAGTCGAACAAGCATGTGAAAGTGCGAAACAAAATCCAGCTGAGGAGAACTTATTTAGGCAGTTACGACTGAATCAATGGGTAAAGCAATCTGTCAGATGGATGCCAATGGAAAAGTGGGACAGATGTGGTTTGCCAGTTGACCCTGAAAGTTTAATTGGTAGAGAGTGCTATGCGGGTTTAGACTTATCATCGACAACAGATATAACCGCATTTGTTTTAATCTTTCCACCAGAATATGAAGATGATAAATATGTGATATTGCCATACTTTTGGATACCAGAAGAAAACATCAGACAACGTGTGGATCGGGACAGAGTACCTTACGAAGAAATATATCGATTGCGGGAACTGAAGCAGGAAGTCATGATGAAAAACGTAGCGCGAGAAGGACTTAGACAGCGGATTGTAGAAATGACAAAGTATTTAAAAGAGCAACCGCAGCAACTTGAAACATACGATGACCTGCTTGTAAGGCAGTTAATTGAAAGAGTGACGATTCATAAAAGGAATTTAACGATTGAGTTTAAATCGGGTATTGAAAAGGAAATAGCAATATAAAATAAAAACTAACGCAGCGTATTTTCAGAATATGCTACGTTAGTTTAAATTAACAATATAGGATTAAACTGTTTCTTTGAATGTAGAATGATGATTAACTTTCAAGATATCTATATAAGGTAGATTTACTAATACCAGTTTCATTTCTTATTTCAGATAGGCTATATTTTTTACTTTGATACATATTAATAGCACGTTTTACATTTTCATCAGGTAATCGTGGTCTTCCGGCAGTAACTCCTCTTTGTTTTGCCTTATTTAATCCCTTCTTGGTCTTTTCGCTAATTACATCACTTTGAAATTCAACTAGATGTTTTACAATATAACTAAATTGATACCCACTTTCATTGCTCGTATCAATATCTTCTCTAATTGATTTTATGTAGGCACCTTTGTCTTCAATCATCTGTAATAGCTCGACTAAATGTAGTGTAGAGTCCGCTAGCGAATATAATTTAGTGATTATTATTTTGTCACCTTGTTCAAGTGTATGGATCATTTCGTTAAGTTTAGTTCGATTCTTTGCGGAAGAATGATTTTCGATAATTATTTTATCGCAATTTATTTCACGAAGTGTTGTTATTTGTTTATTATAATTATCATCATCACTTTCAGGTCTTATATAACCAATCAACATATTAAACACCCCTTTATTTTAAAAAAGAAGCCCTAATAATTATATCATAAAATATAATATGTTATTTCCCATAATGGTTCCATTTTGGGACGAAAGGTGTTAAACTATTTTTATTAAGGTCAGTTTGGATTTTTCGAGGGATAAAAAATAAATTTAAACAGAAGAGGTGTAGACTTAAGTGTTAGAGAAAATAAAAAGAGAATGGTTTTCAAATGTGAGAGGGGATATACTTGCTGGAATTGTTGTTGCATTAGCACTAATACCTGAAGCAATTGCATTTTCCATCATAGCAGGTGTAGATCCCATGGTTGGTTTATATGCCTCCTTTTGTATCGCTGTAATTATAGCATTTGTCGGAGGACGACCGGGAATGATTTCAGGAGCAACTGGTGCAATGGCATTACTTATGGTTCCTTTAGTAAAAGAACATGGACTTGATTATTTACTGGTTGCAACTATCCTAACAGGTGTAATCCAAATATTATTTGGTATATTTAAAGTAGCTAAAGTGATGAAATTCATACCAAGAGCTGTCATGATAGGTTTTGTAAATGCATTAGCGATTCTAATTTTTATGGCTCAGGTACCTCACTTTATTGGGATTTCTAATTTGACGTATGTATTTGTAGCAATTACATTAGCAATCGTGTATATACTTCCGAGATTTTTCAAAGCTGTTCCAGCTCCATTAATCGCAATTATTGTATTGACAGCCGTAGCACTTTATACCAATGTTGATTTACGCACTGTCGGTGATTTAGGAGCTATCACAAGAACATTGCCAGAGTTTTTTATTCCAAACGTTCCATTTACGTTGGAAACATTAGTAATTGTATTTCCTTTTTCCCTAGCGTTAGCTATTGTTGGATTACTGGAGTCTTTACTTACAGCTTCCATTGTAGATGATATGACAGACACAGAAAGTGATAAAAACAGAGAGTCAAGAGGACAAGGTATTGCAAATATTGTTACAGGGTTCTTTGGTGGGATGGCTGGATGTGCAATGATCGGTCAATCTGTTATAAATGTGAAGTCTGGTGGACGTGGAAGGTTATCTACCTTTATTGCCGGGATATTCTTGATGTTTTTAATTATAGTATTAGGGGACTTAGTCATACAAATCCCAATGCCTGTATTAGTAGGAATAATGATTATGGTTTCAATAGGGACATTTGATTGGTCATCGTTTACTTATCTTAGAAAAGCTCCCAAAACTGATTCTATTGTTATGTTGGTAACCGTAGGAATAGTTGTAGCTACCAATGATTTATCAAAGGGTGTTATTGCGGGTGTTATACTTAGTGCGATCTTCTTTGTAGCTAAAATATCAAAGTTAAAAGTGAAAAATAAACATCAAGATAATAAAGTAATTTATGAAGTGGAAGGTCAGTTGTTTTTTGCATCAACTGAAGACTTTTTAAAGTCATTTGATTTCAATTTGGAGAATAAAAATATAACAATTGATTTTTCAGATTCACATATTTGGGATGACTCTGCTGTAGGGGCAGTTGATAAAGCAGTGATTAAATTTCAAGAAAAAGATAATAAGGTAACTATCATTGGTTTAGATACATCAAGCAGAGAGATATTCCATAAACTCGCTGTGAATAATAATGTAGATTAAACAATTAATAAAATAGGAGGTTTGAAAATGTATAAAAGATTATTACTAGCTGTTGATGGATCAGAAAACTCATTACGAGCAACTGATGAAGCGGTGAAAATCGCTTCGTTAATTTCCGATTGTAGAATTGAAATTATTTATGTTGTTGATTATTCAAAATCTAAAAATGAAATTCTTCATTCACAGGGAAAAGAAGAACTTGAATATACTCGTCGCAAAATACTTTCTCCAATAGAAGAAAAAGTGAAGTCGAAAAATATAGAATATAAACTTGAAATACTACATGGATATCCTGGTCCTACTATTATTGAATACGCAAATAAGGAAAAGGTTGATATGGTTGTTATAGGTAGTCGGGGACTCAATTCATTGCAAGAAATGGTATTAGGTAGCGTAAGTCATAAAGTAATGAAAAGAGTAAATTGCCCAGCTCTAATAGTCAAATAAAAATATTAAAACCAAAAATTTTTATCATAAAAAATCAGTTGATATGTTCCCACGAACGTACGAAATAGTCGATATGTTCCCGCATACGACTATTTCATTAAAAATCGCAAATACATCAATTCTATCAACTCGTCCCATGTAGAGACGGTGGTATTACTTGTGAAAAGCACAAAATAAATTACATAGACCTTTACAATAGCTGTCGAATAAGGATGAATGAAGTGAGGAAATGATTAGAGACAATGAACCGCTAAGTGTGTGGTAAAGATTCAAAAGGTTGAAAAATGAATCGTATAAGGAGACAGGGTTCTTGGGCGCTTACCAGATGTCTGAGGGTCCTGTTTTTAACTTTTAAGTGCATGCCGAACTATGTTACAGAATGGGGGATTGCATAGTTCCGTGTCTCTCTTTTTGGTATAATGATTTAGAAGTAAATAATCGTGAGTGAATCGTGCGAAAATCGTGCGAACAAAATCGGAAAATCTTGTTTTGATGCGGTTTGTTATGAAAATAATCGTGAGTGAATCGTGCGAAAATCGTGTAAGATTCTAACCAATATAAGTGCAGTAATGTAGGGTTTAGGTGAAACAATCTGAAATACTAGGAATTGTTGAAGGGAAATATGTAGAGTTAAAAAGAGCTAAAAACAAAATTCCCGATTCTTTTTGGGAAACATACTCCGCATTTGCAAATACAGATGGTGGTATTGTTATTTTTGGTGTGGATGAAAAAACAAAGCAAGTTGTAGGTATAGATCAACCAGAAAAAATGAGAGATGATTTATTTAATATGGTGAATAATCCCCAAAAAGTAAGCATCAATCTCATCAACGATAATGATGTGAAAATTATAGATAGTGATAATGGTGTTCAAATTATGATGATAAAAATATCGGAAGCACCTTATCAATCGAAGCCAGTTTATTTAAAGGGAAATCCTCAATTAGCTTTTGAACGACTTGGAGAAGGTGATAGACGATTAACTCCGGATAAATATAAAGAGTTAGTTGTGGGATCTCAACCTGAGACAGATAATGAGCTATTAAGCAATTATGATTTGTCGGATTTATCCGTTGATGATTTAGAAGTTTATCGAACGGCCTTATATGAGCAAACAAAAAATGAACGATATAGAAGTATGGATTTCAAAGATTTATTAATCGAAATCGGAGCGTTTAGAAAGGATAGACAAGGTGACGGTCAGTATCACTTAACAGTGGGAGGGTTGTTGTTTTTTGGGAAGTACACAGCAATTACAGATAGGTTCCCAGGGTTTCAGTTAGATTATTTTGAAAAAGAATCCTCATTGGACGTTGATTGGAAAGACCGGATTTCATCAGGAGATGCAGGGTATCCTCAATTAAATGTGTATAGTTTTTATCGAATGGTAATGGCTAAATTGAGTACCACATTAAAAGATGAATTTATTTTGGATGAAGATACAAAATCTAGACTTCCATTTAGAACAGTCCTACAGCATGAAAAGAATTTTAAGGATTGTTGAAGATAGGATTACTAAGACATCATAGAATAAATATGTAATTTCCATCCTAACTACCTAATCACACACTCTAAATCACTTTGTAACTTAAGGTCGACACATGGTAGAGTTAGTAGCATTAGTGTTAAGAGTGGTTGAATAAAATGACTTTAAGTGTTGATGTAATAAGGAATATAGGGTTTCACCTAAGTTTGTTTTATGAAAATAAATTGGTGAAACTCTTTTTGTTATTGGTGTTGTAAGAACTAGAATTTGGGGTTAAGTTGACGGATTAGATTTTGAGTAGGACAGTTGATAGACTAGATAAGTTTACTATGCGAATTGAAAATATAAGAATGGTAGGTGGTTTATATGCAAAAAGAATTAGATTACTATCCAACAAATGCAAAAAACTATACTGTCGATGAGTGGATTCTGATGTTACAGGAGAAAGACTGTTTTACACCTTTCTTACAGGAAGCAATCTATGTTTTAGTGTTCGAAATGGATGGTAAAGGATCAGCCAAACAAATATCGGAAATTACTGGACGCCCATATCAAGTATATAATACATCTATGGCTCAAACAGTTAAACGGCTAAGAAAAAAAGGCTATACTTTTGAAACTGATTTAAGGAATAAAAGTAAAAAAGAAAGGTACTGGAGTCATTTTTTTAATGGGTATTATGAGAAGGAATTATTTATTTGGGAAGTGAAAGATTCTTTACAAGAAGCATTTATGAAATATATTGGAAAGTTTGATAGAGACGATGCCCTCACTTATGATAATGAATTAGCGAATGAATATGAAACTATAGAAGGAATGAAACGCCATCGTACTCATTATCAAATTGAACGTAATTCAAAAATCATAAATATTGCAAAGAAAGAATTTATTAAAAAGCATGGGGAACTTTTTTGTGAAGCTTGTAACTTTTCATTCGAAAAAACATATGAAATTGAATTTATTGAAGCACATCATATTTTACCACTATATATGGGAAAAAGGAGAACTAGAAAGATAGACTTAATTATGCTGTGTGCAAATTGTCATCGTGCAGTACATAATAAGAAGTGGAATGATAAGCCGATAGATGAATTTTTGGAATATATGAAAAATAAATCGATTAAATATTAATTCATATTAAATTAACTAAACGAAAAAGATACGTTGAGATGATGGCATTACTTGAAAGAAGTGAAATATAATTATGTCACAACTAAATTTAATTTCTAAAGAACCAATTAATAAAGGTTGGTCGTGCGATAAAAAATATTGTGTTACAGCGGACGATGGTGTTACATACTTTTTGAGGATAGCCCCCGAAGAAGAAAGTGCTAATCGTGCAGAGATGTTTCGAATGATGCAACAGCTAGCCGCTCTTGATATTTCTATGTGTAAACCAGTTGAGTTTGGAAAGTGTGATCAAGGGGTTTATATCATTGAGACTTGGGTTGATGGTAGAAATGCCGAAGAAGTCATTCCTAACCTAACTAACAGTGAGAAGTATGATTTTGGTCTTGAGGCAGGAAGAATGCTCAAAGCCATCCATTCTATTTCAGCTCCGGAGAATCAATCTGATTGGGAAACTCGATTCAATGAGAAGATGGATTCTAAAATCAAGATGTATAAGGATTGTCCCATTAAATTTGACGGAGCAGAAGATATTATAGACTATATAGAATCCAACCGTCAATTGCTTGTAAACAAACCACAAACCTTTCATCACGGAGATTTTCATATTGGCAATATGATGATTGAAAATAATAAGATAGTTATAATTGATTTTAACCGTTACGATTTTGGTGATCCTTGGGAAGAGTTTAATCGTATTGTATGGTGTGTTCAAGCTTCTCCAATATTTGCTTCAGGCATAATAGATGGATATTTTGATAATGAAGTACCGATGGAATTTTGGAAGTTACTTGCCCTGTATATTTGCAGTAATATTCTGTCCTCCATACCGTGGGCTATTTCATATGGGGGAAGTGAAGTACAAACGATGCTTAACCAAGCAGAAGATGTATTGAATTGGTATGACAATATGCGTAATCCTATTCCAACTTGGTATATTAAAGAAAAAATTTAATAGATGTCTTAAGCCCGGATTGATATCCGGGCTTTTTTGTCGTGTAAAAAATATAACATTACAATTATAAATACAAATGGTAAACTATAAATTAACTATAGATCACAATTTTGTTTTTCGTTTAATATATTGGAGGTGAAGTGTTGAACTTTAAATCTAAAAAAGATATTTGGCTTGCTGTGTCCATTTGGGGAGTAATTATTTTAATGTTTTTTATGATGATAACTGAGCGAAATATAGTGGTATATATTGTCGGAATATTAAACAATGCACTACTATTATGGCTATGGTTTGGTACAAGTTATAAAATTGACGATGAGAATCTTATAGTTAAAAACGGACCTTTTAAAAGTACGATAGATATTAAAAGTATTAAAAAATTACGAGCTACAAAAACATTATTAGCAGGACCAGCATTATCTATCGATAGAATAGAGATTCAGTATAAGAGATATGATTCCGTAATTGTATCTCCTAAAGAAAAGAACAAGTTTATTGAGTCTTTATTAAGCAAAAATAAATCAATTAAAGTTGATGATAAACTTTATCCAGATAATTAATAAAGCTAAACGAATATACTTCATGTGGAAGGATTGAGATGATGACTAAATATTATATTGCATATGGTTCCAATTTACACCTTGAACAAATGGCGAAAAGATGTCCAACTGCTAAAGTGGTTGGTAAGAGTGAAATTAAAGATCACACACTTACTTTTAGAGGGACAGATAACCGATCTTTTGCAACAGTTGAACCGTGTAAAGGTGACAGTGTTCCGATTCTCGTGTGGCAAATTACACCGGATGACGAAAAGGAACTTGATATTTATGAAGAGTACCCAGATTTATATAGAAAAGAAGTAATGGAAGTTATTGTTGATAATCAACCAGTAAACGCGATGGTCTATATTATGAACGAAGGCAGACCACTAAATCTGCCGAGTAAAGAGTACTACTTAACAATACTAGAAGGGTACAATAGTGCAGGGTTTGATGTTGAATATTTAAATATTGCAATGGAAAACTCAGTTGAAAAAAAATGAATAATATTAAAAAGAATACACGGTTAGATTATGCTGTATATGAATTTCCATTTGGCTTATTAAAAATAGGCTATAAGAAAAATGTTCTAACAATGGTGAAGAAGATTGATGAAACAAGCGATTACGGCAGAAAGACAGAGTTTACTGAACGTGTATACCGTGAAATTATGGAATATTTGAATGGTGACAGAACATCGTTTGATATTTTCTATGAACTTGAAGGGACAGAATTCCAAAAGCAAGTATGGAACGAACTCGCGCGTATACCTTACGGTGAAACACGTACATACAAAGAAATTGCAACTAGAGTAGGTAACGTAAATGCGAGCCGAGCAGTAGGGATGGCAAACAATAAAAATCCAATAATGATAATCATACCGTGCCATAGAGTTGTTGGAACAAACGGAAATCTCATCGGTTATGCAGGTGGAATCGAAATGAAAAAAGAACTGCTAGATATGGAAGAGAAGGTTATAATGGAAGTCGTAAGGAAACATTAAATAATATTATACTTTTTTAAATTGTTTAAATGAGAGGAGGATTATTTTGAACCTAAAGGATTACATTGGTGAGACCAATTTCTATGATAAAAAAGAAAGGTTAGAAGTAAAAAGGCCTAAATCATGGCTAAAATCTGTATCTTCTTTTGCAAATGGAAAAGGTGGTAAGTTAATATTTGGAGTTCAAGAGGATAATACAGTTCTTGGTCTCGAGGATTACAAAATGGATTCAGAAACTATTAGTGAGATCATAAAAAATAAGATGGAGCCAAATCCAGAATTTGATATGGAAATAATCGAAATTGAAAACAAGTTTATATTAATTTTAAGTATTTCATCAGGGAAAAACACACCTTACTTCGTAGTTGATAATGGCTCAAGAATAGCTTATAAAAGAATAGGTAATCAGAGCGTTCCAGCGAATAACTTAGATTTATTTAACCTAACACTAGAAGGAGAACACCTTAGCTATGATTTACTTAGGACAAGTAAGAAATTAGAAGATGTTACGTTTCATGATTTAAGTTTAGAATACAAAAATAGGACGAGAACAGAATTTCATAGTACAGATTTAAAATCGTTTGGACTTGTTAATGATGATAACACTATAACAAATGCAGGATTGTTGTTTGCAGATGGTTATCAAGTTTATCAATCTAGAGTGTTTTGTACAAGGTGGAATGGTTTAACAAAAGCCAACGGTAGAATAGATGCTATAGATGATGTTGAGTTTGAAGGAAACTTAATATATCTCTTAAAAGCAAGTTTAGACTTTGTAAAAAGAAATATCAAAAAAATGTGGATAAAAGGACCTACTTTTAGAGAAGAATATCCAGAGTATCCCGAAAGAGCGATACAAGAAGCACTTGTAAATGCTTTGATTCATAGAGATTATTTAGTAACAGGAAGCGAAGTACACATAAGCATCTATGATAATAGAGTGGAAATATTTTCACCGGGTGGAATGTGTGATGGTACTTTTGTTCAAGATCTTAATCCTTTAAACATTTCTTCGACAAGAAGGAATCCAATTATAGCGGATGTATTTGCAAGACTAGGTCTAATGGAAAGACGTGGATCAGGTCTTAGAAAAATAATTGAATCTTATAAAATAGCGGGAAATTATGACGAAAGACTTCATCCAGAATTTACATCTACAGAAACATCTTTTACAACCATACTTTGGAATATGAATTACAATAATGAGAATGTCACCCAAAATGTCACCCAAAATGTCACCCAAAATGTCACCCAAAATGTCACCCAAAACAATCAACGAAAATTAAAACCAAATGATAGGCGTAAAAGAATTTTAGAAATATTAAAAAACAATCCAAAAGTAACTGCTTTAGATTTGTCGATTCAATTTAAAGTGACAGAAAGAACAATAAAAAGAGATTTGAAGATTCTAACGGATAAAGAAATAATAAAGTATGTTGGCAGTGCTAAGGATGGACACTGGAAGTTAATAAATGAATAGTAAATAATATAGATATAAAATTACCATGAGATCTAACATTTCTATGAGAGGAATGTTGGGTCTTTTTCTTTAAGATAGCCAACTTGAAATGAAGCAGCTACATATTTAATTAGCTAAAATTAATCTTATTTAATTAAAAGTAAAATAAAAATTTAACTTTATTAAATATTTATTTTACAAAATTAAACATACATGATAAGATTTAATTAGAAATAAGGAGGTCGAGTGCTGTGGAAAGAGATAACATACCAAATTGGATTTTATCGTTAGAGCAAGAAGACTTGGAGTTTATAAAAAAGTTTATGTTGCTCTCGGGCTCTTTGAAAGAAGTCGCTAAAATGTATGGTGTATCATATCCGACAGTTCGCATTAAGCTAGACCGTTTAATTGAAAAAATTAAATTGCACGATGAAATTGAAAATGAAGATTTTATCAGTTTTATTAAACAGTTGTCAATTGATGATCGAATTGAATTAGAAGAAGCAAAGTTAATTATTGAAAAGTATAAAAAAGAAAGGAAGAATTCATAGTGTTTGGTTTTGGGTCAATTTATGATGTGTTAATTATAGCAGCCTTTTTAGGATTACAGTTCTTTTTAAGTACGAGACATAGTAAGTTTTGGGGGTTAATATTACCAGTTGTTTTCTTAGTTTGGAGAGGGACTATTATATTTACAACAGATGTAAATGTTTTAGCGGAGGTATTAATTACAGCAGTCGGACTTCTGTTTCTACTTGGTCAGTTTAGCGCTGGTAGAAAACAAGTTAAAGAAAGACAAAAGAAAGAGTTAGAAAAAATGACGTCGCATGATCTAAATTAATTTAGATCATGCTTTTTTAATATATAAAAGTATACATGGTCTCTTCAAAAATCTTTGTAAAGATTATGTAAATATAAAGTTTAATTGACTGGAAACAGATAAAATAAACGATAACTATCGATGCTAGATTATATAGTTTTTAAAGGAGAGAGTGATGAATAAAGATAAACGTAGTAGTGTGAAGTCACTTTTAGAAATTTTGATTGTATCTACGCGTCTCGGTTTAACTTCATTTGGTGGGCCGACTGCACATCTCGGTTATTTTCACGAAGAGTATGTCCGTAGAAGAAAATGGATGGACGAAAAGAGCTACGCGGATTTAGTTGCATTATCTCAGTTTTTACCAGGTCCCGCGAGTAGTCAGGTTGGAATTGGTATCGGTGTGATGCGTGGAGGTGTTCTCGGTGGAATCGTATCTTTTATTGGGTTTACACTCCCGTCCGTACTTTTACTGATTTTATTCGCTTTATTTTTAACAGAGTTTGACGTTGCAAATGCCGGGTGGATTCACGGGCTAAAAATTGTTGCAGTTGCGGTCGTTTTACATGCAATTATCGGTATGGCAAAAAGTTTAACGCCAGACTTAAATCGAAAAGCACTCGCTTTATTTGCGTTAATTATTACACTGCTTTGGCCGGCTGCTTTTACTCAAGTTGGTGTGATAGTAATTGCTGGTGTAATCGGGTTTTTAATTTATAAAAATCATAACAAAGATGAAGTACTAAGCACTAGATTTCCAATAAGTAAAAGATTTTCAGCGGCTTGTCTTATTCTGTTTTTCGGATTGCTCGTAATGTTACCGGTTATAAGAGAAACGACTGGATCATACTGGATTGCGATGTTTGATAGCTTTTATCGTTCAGGCGCATTAGTGTTTGGTGGAGGGCACGTCGTGTTACCACTATTAGAACAAGAATTTGTACCGACAGGTTGGTTAAGTGAAGCGGAATTTTTAGCAGGTTACGGTGCCACTCAAGCAGTACCTGGTCCACTTTTTACATTTGCTGCGTATATCGGTGCAGTGATGAACGGATGGCTAGGCGGACTCATCGCAACGATTGCGATTTTCTTACCCGCATTTTTACTGATACTCGGCGCGTTACCGTATTGGGATCAATTACGAAATAACCCGAACATTAAAGGGGCGATCATGGGTGTGAATGCCGCGGTTGTCGGAATTTTAATCTCAGCGTTATACCATCCGATTTGGACGAGCTCGATTTTAACACCAATTGACTT
>NZ_KV820787.1:0-3685 GCF_001815515.1 Nosocomiicoccus sp. HMSC059G07 | reverse complement strand
ACTTTGCATTAGGCGCGATATTATTTAGTATGCTTACATACTGGAAATTACCACCATGGATTGTCGTGTTGACTGGAGCTGTTGGTGGGATGTTTATTCATCTTCTATGAATTGAACCATGAATATATCCGTATCACGGGGAAGGTAGATGATTTCTGCCTTTCCTTTTTTAAGTTCATGTAGTTCTGTTAAACTGATGACATTTTTAATTCGCTTCGTTAGTTTTTTACCTTCGTCTGTTACATACTGGATGCTAAAAAGCACTTGAGGTTGTTCGTTTACGTGAAGTCCAGTTTGAGAGTAACTGAGAATTTCACCTTCGACAGTTTTTCCATATAATAACAATTCTCCAAACTCTTCTTCAGAATTAAAAGAAATGAGTGGGTGGTATCTCATGACGATATCGAAACTACTCGAAAGTTTCAGTAATATTCTTAAAAGGATAATCCCAGAAATCGGTGCCCATAGCCAAGACGTTACTGGACTTAAAAATCTCCAGCCGTATCCGTCATTTTGAACGTAATACGTCACTATAAAAAATCCAATCATATAGACGATGTTAAAAATAATCCACACCGAAGCAAAAGGACTCGTCTTCGTTTCGTATTCTCCGTCATTAAGAGTAAACGGAGGCTGAAAACCGTTTTTATTTAACTTTAAATCAATCGTTTTACCTCTTTCAAAACGGTGTTCGTGTGGCTTTGAATCGACAACTTTTACATATGATTTTACGGAATTTCCTGCTAAATTTAAAAATTGTACGAGCAACTTTTTAGAGATTTCGTTATTGTTTTCTTGTATAACCTCTTCATTTAATATATCAGCGTGTACGAGTTGGCCTGAGTACCTAATATCCTCATGTTGCGTCAATAGTTTTTGTGGTCTCGTTACCAATTTATAAATCATAAATGTTTGTACGAGATAAAGTACAACCCCGACAACTAAAAGAATCGTCGCAACGATTGGTGTAGTTCGAATAGCTGGTATATATAAGAAAAATATTGGAAACACGTACATAAAAAAGAATATGAGTAGTATAAACATCATGTTAAATCCTCTCTTTCTTTATAAGATTGCCCTTATGATCAAAAGTTAAATGGTAATCTTCTCTCGTTCCTTTAAGTGGAGTGTTAAAAGACACGTCATTTCCATCAAATCGCGACTGGATAGTTGCGATATTATTATCGTTAATAATTGTGGTTGATTCATCGTATTCGCCCATATCTTTTAAAATTTCTATCGCCGTATCTACAATTTTTTCATAGCTATCAAAATTAAATTGAGACACTTGAATCGATGCAGTGACGGGATCGACATCTTCCTTTAGTTTTTCAGGGATGATACTCCATGATCCGATTGACATATTATAATAATATAGGTCGACATGTTTTGTATTATTTGGATCGACAACATACACGTATAGATTAGTAGAATTCAGCATGATACGCCCTTCATACACGTAAAATTCACGTGTACCGACAAGTTCGAAAAGAGATTCCATAATCTCATCGCGTTTGTCACGATTTGTCAAAAGATTATTTGATTTGAAAACATTGATAATTTCCATGATTTCTTCTTCAGACAAATAACGATTGATATTCTCTTCTTTTAAATACATATCAAATTGTCGATTGATTTCGACATCAAACTCGGTACCATACTTTTCTTCTGCATCTTTAATAATGTCTGATGAAGTGATGACTTCATTGCTCTCGTCTAAAAATATCCTTTTAACTTTATCGGTTAACGATTGTTCACTGTCTTCTTTGTTCAATTTTTCAGGACTTTTTCTGAACGTGTCTTCAATCGCCTGTTCGACCGCTTGACAAGAAGTTAAAAACAGAGCAGCTACAAAGTTCAGCAAAATGAATCGTGTTTTATTCATTCCTTATCTCCTTGAGAATGTTTATTTAAAATATGTATATTATTTACTTACTTATAATTTTAGCACCCTGAAACCATTGAAATAAAGCGATTTATAGAACATTTACAAAATCTTTACAATATGAAACGAATTGATGTAAAGATGAAATCAAAGTGTTTGAAATGTATAATGAATAGTAAGTAGAAGAGTGTTAAGGAAGTGTAAAGATGAATGTTAAAAAGTTCTTCGTCATTTTGTATATAGCATCACTCGCAATATTTTTAGGCGGTTTTGTAGTAAGTCATTATGAAACTCTACGACCGTTTAAACCGTTTTATTATGTATTTACATTTGCAGTGACGATCGTCATACTCGTATTTGGATTTAGAGGGTTATATAATGCTTTTGAGGAGGAATGATAATATGAAATTTAAATGGCTATTCGTTTTATTGTTTGTCGCATTCGGTGGAACGTTTCTATTTTCGAATATTGATATGTTAATTCCATACAGAAAAATATTTTTATTTGTAGTATTGCTTTTGTTCATAGTAGCATTTATTACAAGTATTTTTAAGTTAAAGAATGAAGCCTGAACTTTTTTGAGTTCAGGCTTTTATTATGGAAACAATAAATTATCATTATTGCCACTTTTAAAATATGGCTAGGTTTTTAATCGATTTATAAAAAATAGATGATTAAATGATTTAGATTTTAAAGAATGTAATGATTTCCGTGAATTTATGGTGTTTTTGTATTTGCCTGATATGAGTTAATGTATGTCTAAAAAGGAGTTTTTACTATGAAATCACTCGTACATAGACAACTTGATGCGCTGAAATGGAGAATGGATTTAACGAATGAGCAGTTATATTATTTGGAAAATTTAACAAGAGGCTACAGCGGGGAAAAGGAATTTAAAAGTTTCTTGATGAATTTAGTTGGTGAGAGTGCCTGTATACTCACAGATTTTACATTTTCAGTCGATGGAGTAGTTAGACAAATTGATGCACTGGTTGTGTTTCGAAACGCAATTTTTATATTCGAAGTAAAGAATTATCATGGAGACTATCTGTTTAGAGATGGTGATTTTTACAACACAAAATTCACTAGTAAAGTGAGATCACCACTAGAGCAACTGGATAATACAGTAATATTATTCAATCGTCTGACTCAAAAGGTGGGGATTACTCTTCCAATAAAAAGTTACGTCGTATTCATTGGTAAAGATTTTCATCTATATGAATCACCGCGTGGTCTTAATATAATCATGCGCGGTCAACTTAAAAAGTTTTTAAATGAATTGCGGTTAAAATATCAGCACGCAGATCAAGGTACAAAAAAGCTTGTCGAGAGTATATATCAGTTTAGACATTTAGAAGAACGAAGGTTAGACATCAACTATTCCTATGAAAGTTTAAAGAAATCTTTGTTTTGTATTGATGATGGAGGAGAAATTATATTAAACAATCGAACGTATTATGAATGTCAGAAATGTAACGGGAAAACTCCAATAGAAGCGGTCGTCCTACAAGCAATTAAAGATTTCCAAACACTATTTCCAGAGATGAAAATAACAATTTCTAATCTCTATAATTTCACAGGAGAGAAAATCTCAAGATATCACTATAGAAAAGTGTTAAATTCGCATTATCAGCGAGTAGGTAATGGTCGCGGTGTTCAATATATAGAGAAATAGCTGATTAAGAGTGGCTCGTTTTTCATCTTGTTAAATTAACGAGGGTGCCTTTAACGGAAACGCCCTTTGTGTAAACGAAATAAAATTAATTAGTTACGTCCATATAATTGTGTAAAATAGAAAA
>NZ_KV820786.1:0-16157 GCF_001815515.1 Nosocomiicoccus sp. HMSC059G07 | reverse complement strand
TTTGAAAAGCGCAATATTTACTATAGCACGTTCATTTTTAAAACGCAACTATTAAATTCGAATAAATTCGAAATTAAAACTTTTTGTTTTCGTTTCGAATTTCTTTGTTGTGATTGCTCACAAGATAGTACTATACATCGTCTATATTTTAAATGCAAGTGTTTTTTAAAAATTAATTTTAAAAGTTGAGTAGAAATCATTCTACTCAACTTTATTTAGATTTCTGTTCTATATTCTATCGCTCTCGATAGCGTTACTTCATCGGCATACTCTAAATCTCCACCGATAGATAACCCTTGTGCGAGTCGCGTCGTTTTTATACCAATCGGTTTAACGAGGCGAGTAATATACATCGCAGTAGTTTCGCCTTCAATATTTGGATTCGTCGCGAGTATTAACTCTTTTACGTTTTCGTCTTTTAATCGCTCAATTAAACTCGGAACATTAATATCCTCTGGACCAATACCATCCATCGGTGAAATCGCACCGTGTAGTACGTGGTATAGTCCGTTATATTCACGCATTTTCTCCATCGCAATGACGTCTTTTGTATCTTGAACGACACATATCATCGAGCGGTCACGGTTTTTATCCCTACATATATAGCATGGATCTTCGTCCGTAATATGACCACAGACCGAACAATATTGTAGTTCTCGTTTGACATCCATCAAACTTTTAGAGAAATCCACAACGTCTGTCTCTTTCATATTGAGAACATAGAACGCGAGACGTTGCGCTGTTTTTGGACCGATACCAGGCAATTTCATAAAACTATCAATAAGTTTTGATATTGGTTCTGGATAATACATATTACATCAGCCCTGGGATGTTTAGCCCTTTAGTATGTTGACCAAGTTTTTCAGAAACGAGTTCGTCCGCTTTATTTAATGCGTCGTTTGTCGCCGCTGTAATTAAGTCTTGTAGCATTTCGATATCTTCTGGATCGACAACTTCCTCGTCAATCACTACATCTAAAATTTCTTTATGACCTGACACTGTTACTTTTACCATACCACCGCCAGCGCTACCTTCTATCTTTTCTTCTTTTAATTTTTGTTGCTCTTCTTCCATCTTCTTTTGCATTTTCTGCATTTGTTTCATCATATTTTGCATGTTACCCATTCCGCCACGCATTTATAAAACCTCCAATAATATATTTACTGTATTTATTTTAATCGGACTGACCTTTTATTTCAACGATACTGCTATCAAAGAGTTCTTTTGCTTTGTCAGAAGACTTTACTTCCTTCATAGTTTCTTCTCTAGATTCTTTAAAATTCGCAACATATTTCTGTCGAACGTCTTCCCAAGCCTCTTCTGGTACTCCGACCACTTTTACTTTCTTCCCTATTATAGGATGAATCAATCGTTCTAATTCTTCTGTTTTATTACTATCGTTGTTTATAAGTTCAGAATGTACCTCGTTTTTAAACTTAATAAGCACTTTCGTTTCACTCGCAGTCACCGGATCTGAGTCTTTAATAAGTGCACGAAGTGAGTTTTGTCCCTGTGCTTCAACGTGTTGTATAACATTTGCCCATTCTCTTTTAATTTTTCCTGTATCTTCATGATTCGCTTTATCGAGTACTTCTTTAATTTTTTCGAAAGAATATGGTTTGTTTCGTGGAATTTTTTTCTCTGTGACCTGTTTGACTTGCACACCATTTTTAAGTGTCGCTTCAAGTGCATTCACTTTTCTTTTTAACGCTTCAATTTCTCCATTATTAGATGAATGAGATTGGTTGTTTACTCCATTATCTTTCTTCAGAACTTCGATCATTTTAACAATGACCACTTCAAGATGAACAGACACATTGACACTAAAGCGCATCATGACCATCGCATCATTTAAAATATCAATCATTTGATAAAGTTTCGAATCATCCACTGTGTTTAGTGCGTATTTGTCATCATCATATAGTATCGTATCTCTTAAATAATAGACGAGTTCATGGACAAGCCGAATCGGATCTTTACCCTCATCTATAAACTGATGATACTTCATAAACGCTTCTCTAGTTTCGAGATTTAAAATGAGTTGCATAAATTCATTTAACTCATCAAATTTAATACCACCAGTAATCATTACTGCGTCATCTAATGTAACTTTATTACCACTAAATGCAATCACTTGGTCGAGAATCGATAACGAATCTCGCATTCCACCTTCAGCTGAACGAGCGATATAAGCGAGAGCATCTTCTTCGTATTCAACATTTTCAGTATCAGATACATACTTTAAGCGTTCAACAATCTCATCTGTTTCAATTGCTTTAAAATCAAAACGTTGCGTTCTAGAAATAATTGTCGCTGGGATTTTATGAGGTTCAGTCGTTGCAAGAATAAAAATTGCATGACTCGGTGGCTCTTCGAGCGTCTTTAAAAGCGCGTTAAAAGCACCTGTTGTTAACATATGGACTTCATCTATAATATACACTTTGTATTTCGCTTCGTTTGGTGCATACTTTACCTTCTCACGAATATTACGTATCTCGTCTACGCCATTATTAGATGCTGCGTCGATTTCAATGACATCATTCGAGCTACCATCAGTAATACTTTTACAAATCGCACAATCATTACACGGCTCCCCACCTTGATTGTTCGGACAATTCACAGCCTTAGCAAAAATTTTAGCGATCGACGTTTTTCCCGTCCCACGTGGACCACTAAAAAGATACGCATGAGATTCTTTGTTACGTTCAATCGCATTTTTTAACGTTTGCGTTATGTGCTTTTGACCGACTACATCGCCAAAACTTTGCGGTCTAAACGCACGATATAGTGCTTGATATCCCAAATTTTCGCACCTACTTTTTTAAAAATATTACTCTAATTATACCATACGTCGACTCATATTTTTCACTGATAAAGAACAACAAAAAAGCAGAACTCAAGGAATTCCCTCAGTTCTGCTTTCTCATAATAAAAAAACCGTGCACCACTTTGTCGAATATCAAACACAAGCGTTACTCACGCATTCGACTCAACCTCGGCTACCCTACGGCACATAGAATGGGCCACTTAATGCTGCTTCCTTCCGGACCTGACATGGTTCATGACGTTCTATTGCATAGGACCGAAGTCTCAACATCGACGTACGTGAGGCAGACCTCACATCTGATTCCTCAAAAGTGGAATTCGGTCTTGCTAGAGCGGATTGCAAGTACAGGGCACCGCTAATTCCCCACTTAGCACGGTAAAATTAATATTAGCAAAAAATAATATCATTGACAACCGTTATCTCTTTTTACGAAGGAAAAGCGCCACTAAGCCTGCGAGCGTTAATAACACAACACCTACAACCGCAAAGATAAGTGCCTTTGAAGCCTCTTTAATTTGAGGATCATTCTTTTGAATTTCTTCCTCTACAACTTCACTCTCGTCTGCGCTGTCATCTTTAATATCGATATCAATATTTACTTTGTTTTTATTTTCAATTTCAACATCGACAGACTCATTTACCGCTTTTCCATTCACTTCTACAACTTTTACAGTATGCGTCCCTGGTTGAAGTTCTTGAGCGACATAGCGCCCATTAGGATCCGTTTCAATCACTCTGTTACCCACTTCAACTTTCGCCTGAACAGGTTTGTCATTTAGTGTCACTCGTCCGCTAATCGAATAGCTCTCTTGATTGACAGCGACGACAACCGATTCCCTAGACGCTTCTTGTTGAACAGGTGTCTCCACTGGTGGAGTGACCTCTTGTTGCGGCTGTTGATTTTGTCCATCATTAGGATTTTGATTCCCATCAGTTCCAGGTGTTTGCAACGAATCACCTGGATTATTATTGCCGTCGTAATTCCCTGGGTTATTATTTTCATCATAATTTCCCGGGTTATTATTTTCATCATAATTTCCCGGGTGATTATTTTCATTATAATCTCCCGGATTTTGATTGTTTAAGTTTCCATCATTTTCATCTGCATAGGCAGGTGTTGAAATGAGTAACCCACCTAGAAGTATCGCAATCGATTTTTTCATTGTAATTCTCCTTCAACACTTCTTTTCGTATTCGTTTATTATAAACATTATACCATGAATAAGCCTATGTCCGTCGGGTTTTTCATTTATCCTACTCTTGATTGTCTCTTTAATGTTTCATAATATAAATAATGAATAAATAATAAAGGATGAAACATATGAGCGAACTTAAAACGAAAGGCTATAAGCGCTACGATTATATGAAAGAACTATACTATGAAGGAATTGAAAAAGACTTTGAAATTCTTCGAGACTATTTCCGTAACGACTTACCTGAAGATGACTACGCAAAAGGGCTAAACCGTTATAGACGTTATTCACGTGCACTCGTATTACCAACGAGTCAACAAATCGAATGGCTACCAAACATTAAAAAAGACGGTAAAGAATATGCAGCATACTTCCAAGGTAAATTTAACCCAGAACACCCGGGTGATTACCGTGAATTCGCAGCAATTGATGATCATATTTTAAACAATACACTGCTTCAAAAAATCATTATGGCAGATTATAATGAGACGTTTTGGAATGATGAAGATCTCATCATGCCAATCCACGTCGGTGTACATTTTGTAAAACTTCGCGTTGAACATGAAGACGACGTTGCGGTTTCATCACCAAACTCGTTACATCAGGACGGTGAGCCTTTTACATTTGCACACCTGATTGAAAGAAGAAACGTTGAAGGTGGCACGAATGCGATTGGCATACCGGAAGTCCGCCATAAACTTCCAGAAGAAACAACAGACGATGAACTACACGAAGTATTTGAAATTACAGAGCCGTTAGAATCATATGGAGTCACAGACCACATGGTCAGTCACTACGTTAGTCCGATCACGCGTGGTGAGAAGGGTGAAGAAGGCCTAAGATCCGTCCTTCTAATTGATTATCAACTGACAGTTGTCGCTGAAATGGAAGAATAAATATACTTCTTTTTAATAAATATTAAGTTTTACGCATATAAAACGTTTCCATGATATAATAATTAAAAACAGATAAAGGAGATAGGTCTATGACGATTCAAGATTTTGTAATTGACTTTGCATTTGCATCTATCCTCGTCTTAATTGGACAGTTCCTCAGATCTAACTTAAAAGTATTCCAAAAGTTCTTCATACCTGCGAGTGTACTCGCTGGATTTTTAGGGCTAATATTTGGTCCAAACGGGCTTGGTTGGATACCATTTTCTGAGGCAATGGGTGGTTATGCTGGTCTTTTAATCATTTTAGTATTCGTAGTCGTTGGAGTTAACGGTTTTGAATTTAAACGTGGCTCTGGTGATGATTCACAACTTAAACGAATTCTTGGATACCAAATATTTAAAATTATCGTGTGGGCACTTCAAATTTTCGTACCACTTGTATTTACAATTGTCGTTCTTAAGAAAATTTGGCCAGGCCTAAACGATGGTTTTGGAATGCTACTTCACTCTGGATTTTACGGTGGACACGGAACAGCAGCTGCTGTAGGTTCAACGTTTAAAGATCTTGGGTTTGAAGATGCACAGGATATCGCAATTACATTTGCAACGTTCGGTATTCTTACTGGAATTTTCGGTGGTATTATTTTAATCAACATCGCAGCACGTAAAGGTCAGACAGCTTATATGAAAGACTTTAAGTTCATCGATGGAGATATGAAAACTGGACTAATTTCTTTCCAGAATAGACGTCCATTCGGTCAACAAACAATCTCTTCTGTTTCGCTAGATACATTAACATATCACGGCGCATTTATCGTCGCATTAACAGGTATGACGATCGTACTTAACAGATGGCTTGCTGAGCATGTATTAGCTGGAATTCCTGACTTTACTCTCGGATTCATCTTAGCGCTTATATTCTTCTTACTTCTTAGAAATACGCCAGTATATGATTACATCGACAAAGATGTGAATACGAGAATTTCAGGTTCCGCAACGGATTATCTCGTTATTTTCGGTATTGCGTCAGTTAAACTAGATGTCGTTATGTCTTATGCTGGACCGATTATTTTATCACTGATTGTTGGTTGGTTACTTGTATTCATTATCATTTGGCCACTCGGTAAGGCATACAGTAAAAACGACTGGTTCGAGCGTTCAATTTTCGTATACGGTTATTTAACAGGGGTATTCGCAATCGGATTTGTATTATACAGAATTGTCGACCCAGACAACGTATCTGAAACAATAGAAGATACAGCGATGACACCAGCAACAAACATCGCCGAAATTGTCGTGTGGTCACTGTTCCCAGCACTACTAATTAGTGGGCAGTGGCTCATTGCAGCAGCAATTCCATTTGTAATTCTTATCGGAAGTGTTATCGCAACAAAAGTTACAGGCACATGGGTATTTAACGTACCAGATAGCGAACGAAATGTATTAAAAAATCAAATGAAATAACAAAAAGGCAAGATTCTAATATAAATAATAGAATCTTGCCTTAAATGTATTACTTATAAATATTTGAACGATTGCCTACAGAAATAATATTAATAATGATTTATCATCATAAATACTAGTTATTATTCTGTACTTTCCTATACGATATCTCCAATATTCATTCAGATTTCCTTTACAATGTCTTAAATATTCTGTTAAAAGGTCTATAGTAATATGAATAATAGTCCATCCAAGCATCAACATTACCTTTTGCCTCAATATTGCTCAAAGCATGATTAAATTCTTCTATACCGACTTGTAGTCTCATAATATACCGCCTGTCTTACAAAAGATTGATGCCAATGCCTATAACGCTTTTGCCCTAGATGTTTCATGGCTTAATCCTATAATCTAAGCTCCATCATTAATTGGACACCATATTCTGTTACCTCTTCGTCTATTGTTTCAAAACCTTGCTTTTTCCACATTCTAACAGCCGGCTCGTTTTCTCTGATAACACTGAGCCGAATCTTCCGCATGTCTTTTCCTTTAACATAAGCAACAGCGTGATTATATACTTGTTGACCAATACCCTGTTTCCTATAATTTTGATCGATGACCAAGTAACCTATCATACAGGTGTAAATTTTAGGATAATTGAATAGGATGTCTAGAAAACCAATAAGATTCTCTTCTCTATAGATGCCATACACTTCTTTATTTTTTATATCTATGCCGGGAGGCACATCCAATAGGAATTCTTTTATAACTTCATCAAAAGATGGGACGACCTCCATATAATCTCTGAAATGATCTGTATTCCTCATGATGAAGTTATAAAAGGGCTTAAAATCTTTTTCCTTGTCAAGTAATTTTAATTTAAAGGGTTGCATTTAACTTTCTCTCGCTAATGTTAATTTATAATGAGTTATTGAATTATGGGTCCCATGGTGTTCTTCAATTTCTTTGAAATTTATCTTCTCCAACATTCTCCTTGAGCGCTTATTTTTCTCGTGTGTTTTAGCAATAAAAGTCGTAATGCCCAGTTCGCTTGAAGTATTTTCAATTGTATGATCTATTGCTTCCGTGCCAATACCCTTTCCCCACAATTCACTCTCACCGATGGCAATTTCTAATTCAACTGTTTCTTTATCTATAAATGTAACATCCACATATTCGACTATTTTTTTCAAATTCTATTCCTTCTCTAATACACTCTGCTGAATCATTATTTACTTGAAGTATCCACCACTTGTGTATTTCTTCTTCATTTCTGTTTAGCTTCCATCCATTTGACGAGCAAAATTTTTGCTCTTCACTCCAGTCCAACACATAAGTGATGTCAGACTGTCGTATTAGTCTAACTGAAACATTTTCTGAAGATATTTTTTGTTCCATTAGTTCAACTCCTTCAACATCTTCTCAAATAAGAAGATGTTTGCTGATTCATCTGATTATTCATTCCACGATATAACTTCAGCATTTTCAATTGAAACTTGTCCTATACTCAATATGTGGGGAACAAGATGGAACATTCCGAACCTATTTCTCTTGTTGCTTTCCCTTTGAAAGTAGTCAAATGTCTCTTTGGGTATCTTATCCAGTTCTTCGTAATCATCAATTTTTAGCAAATCAATATTGCTGGGGGATATGGGAGCGGATGGTCCTCCATAATATTTCTGGTTGTAATAATATATTGCATTTTCGTTCCCTTGCAGATTCTCTATAGGAATCTTATAGAATTTGACCTCATCAGGTACATTTACGTTCAACTCTTTCATTGCTTGGTAGATGTGATTAGGGTGTAACGGAGAAAAATGGACCACATCATTCCATCGGCAATTCAATTTGGGTACCTTTCTCTCCAATAATAACTTGCGATCAGGAGAATTGTTATACTTATCCATGTATTTTTCATAGAGCTGAGCATCGATTTCCTTTATTTGATTTAGAGGAATCAGCTTTTCTCCGAGCATACTATTAGGTACTAGATGGTATACATATTTCAAAGTGATATCTCCTTTTAGTGCTGTGATTTTTATAAGTAACATCACAAATACATGTCTTTTCATAAAATATTTTCTTTTTCTTCTTTGAGAATAATATTTAGCTACTTAAATAAGGATTGAATCTTTAGAGCAACTTCTTTTAGTATAACATTAATCAATGACCGCTTCTCTATATCTATCCAGATTGGTCGATATACTCCTCTAAAAGAATCGAGTCAGATATAAAAGGATTACTAAAGAACTCAAAATATATGTTCTTTAATAATGAAAATTTCTCTACTATATATACAAATATTATTGAAATGATACTATCTTTATTCTTCTTCATAAGGTTCAAATATTGTCCAAAATATAGTGTCTGTTCAATAAATTTAGTCTAACAGTAACCGTGGACATAGTAACATCCCTTTAAGGGTTACATTGGAACACATACTTGGTGAATACTATAAACCACACTCAAGACGATTTAGTTGTTCTTGTGTAATTCTTATTCTGTATCATCCGCTTAAATTCCCTGCACTTTTAAAATAAAAAGTTCTATGATCCGTAGGGCTTTCCATGCCTTTATACAACAAAAACTTCCTAAAATAAGTGTTTATTTTAAGAAGTTTTTGTTATTCTATCTTATTGATATATATTTCATCTATCTACCAATGCTTTAAAAATATCAGCATCTTCTTTCAAAATGGAATTGACTTTATCCATATCTAAGTTTCCTTTTTTAACTTCTAAAGATATCTTATTATTATCTTCTATAAATCGTATTGTATCATTCACATTAACATCTAAAGCTTTTAATACATTATTAGGTATCTCGATATTAAGTACCCGATTATTAACTTTTAGTTCACTTAAAATTCTCACTTTTATCCCTCCGTTTTCATTTTTTATATAATAGAGAGTAATAATATTATATCATGAAATATTATTTATTAACTTATACGTACCTTTATTTAAGTTTAGTCTATCATCTAAATAATTTAAATATTTTCTACCACTCTTATTATTTTGAGTGTGTAGATGCTAGTATGCAAAGTAAATAAATATCCATCGAAACACGAAAAATAAAACTGAGTGAAAACGAACGGATTAAAGAAATGCATTCGCATTTCTATCATGTACTTATAAAATAAAGTATGAATTTTTACTAATAGTAACAACACGTAATACTACTGTAAGTAAAAAGTGCTACACTCTTATTAAGAGCATAACACTTAATTCAATAACATACTTAAAATTAATTAAAATATTCTCTAATAAAAGTATATATTTTTGTATAGCAATCAATTATATTATTATATTCATTTAGCCCATGACCTTCTTCTTCATAGCTAAGATGGTAAACTGGTACTCTTTTTTTTAATTTTTCTACGATATAATTTAAATCATCTTTGTTATTACGTATATCTTTACCACCAGAAATAAACATAACCGGGCTATCAATATTCGATATATGGTAGTAAGGAGATATTCTTTTTAAATGATCGGGATTCTCAGTAGGGTGGCCAATTTTTCTATAAAAAATATATTTATAGTTATCCCAAGACTCTGGTAAATTTTTTAGTGAATTTAACCAATTATAAACTCCAAATAAATTTATAGCAAATCTAAAAGTGCCAGGAAAAAAGGCAAGTGATGATAACGATAAAGTTGCACCATAACTAATTCCGATTATACCTACTTTACTTAAATCTATATTTGGATTATTTTTAAAATAATCTTTAGCTTCGATACAGTCTTTTAAGTCTTCAATTCCATGTTCTCCATCAATTGAATTTAGATAATCTTTACCATAACCGCTACTACCTCTATGGTTTATAGCAAATACTGAATATCCACTTAAACATAAAAATTGAATTAATATATCAAAATTTAAAATAAATTGCCCACCAGGGCCACCATGAACCAGAATTATTAATGGAGATTTGCTTTTATTCGATAAATATAGTTGACCATATATTGTTATTCCTTTTTTATTTTTATATTTTATAGGATTACCTTCAATAAAGATATTCTTATCATTAGTCATTCCAGTAACATTTGTTAACTTGGTAATACTGTATTTCTTTAAATTTATATTATATAGATCTCCAGGAGTATTACTCTTTTCTATTAAAACAACTAGATTTTTTTCATCATCAGAAAAACTTAAAGACTTTATTGTACCTTTAGGTAAAAAACTCATATCTAAAGCGGTATTACTTGTTAAATCATAAATATTTAATCTAAAAATACCATTCTCATTAGTGATATATGACAAATAATTATTACAAGGTGAATTTATAGCTAATATAATGTCCCAATGATGCTTATAAGTTTTTTTAACTTTTAATGTATTTAAACAAATCACTTTTAAATATTGATAATTATGATTATCTGTAGTTAAGATATACAGACAATCTTTGATAAAAAATTGTGGAACTCCATCATCTAAAATTTTTACAGAATTATTATTTAGATTTTCAATTTTAATTTTAGAATTACTATTTTTTAAATTACTTAAAATAATATTTTCACCATTATCAGAAATAGATAATATAATATCTTTATTTATATTATTAAAATGAAGTTTTATTTCTCCAGTTTGTAAATTTAAACTGTATACATCCATATATTTTTCATCTCTAATATTAGACTCAAAATATAAAATTTGATCTTCTTTGTTTAATTTTAAAAAATATGAATTTTGATTGGGCGTTAAATTTTGAATGTTACCATCTTTATACATATATATATTGCAAGTTTCATTATCTTTTTTTTCAAATATAAAATTATTATTTTTATTTATATAAGAGATTATCTTTATTACTTTATTACTAGAAAATAAAGCTTTTTTTTCCTTTGTCTTTAAACTAAGAGAATTAACAGTATATTTACCCTCAATCAATGAAGTATAAATAACATAGTTATTATTCATTGATATGTATTGAATTGCTTCAATACTATGCATTCTTTTAAGTAAATCAAGGTTAATTTTTACTCCTCCTTTCTTATCTCTAATTGATAATCATCATTCGCTTCATTAATAATATTAGTTTTAAGTAAAAAAATAGTTACAATTAATGTTAAAAAACCAGCAAATATATTGACTACAAAATATAACTCCAAGTCATAGAGCAAACCAAATATGAAAAAGCCTATTGGCATTGTCATCATAGAGAAAACAGAAATTAAAGAAAATACTCTCCCTTTCATAGAATCATCAATAGTTGTTTGATAGTAACTCATGATAGGTGTATTAACAAATTGAACACATAAAGTAATTAATATAAATAATAATGAAATCAAAATAGTATTTCCTATATCACTTAACTCTAAATATATTGGTAAAGGTAACAGAGCAATAATAATCGCAAATAACATGCTAAATATTTTAGCGATCGACAAAGGCTTTTCAAAAACTTTCACCGTACTAATAATCATGCCACCTAAAATAGTACCTACAGATAATGCCGCATAACAAAATCCTACTAAAGTTGAATTAAGTTCTAAAATATTGATGAGCATCTTAGCAGGCAATATACTAATTGTTGTCGTAACAAAGTTTATAAAGAATAAATAGATTATAATCATTTTAAGGATGCTACTCTCTTTAATATATTGAATTCCACCCGAAACATCTTTGAAGAATTGTTTTATACTCGAAATTTCTTCGTTTTTTTCCTCAATCTGATTCTGTTGTTTAAATTTTAAATTAAAGTCAAAACTTAATGCGATGATATTAAATACAATAAAAATCATAATCATTATTTCAAATGAAAAAATTCCAATTAAAGCACCTGCTATAATGGGTCCTAAAAGTGATGCAGATTCTGTTAGTATAGACGAGTATCCATATACTTTTTGAACTTTATCAACATTAAATAATGCAGTAATCGCTGACTGAAAAGCATTCCCAACAAAAGATCCTGTAATCGTCATTAGTGCCGTAGTAATATACAAAGCGATTAAATTAAATCCAAAATAGTATGTATAGACTAATAATCCTATTAATATAAGAGGATCAAGTGCTTCACCCAGGATAATTATACTTTTCTTGTTTCTAGAATCTGATATCACACCTGCTACTGGTAAGAATAATAGTGATATAAGAGTAAAAATTATTAAGTTAATAGACGAATATATAGCGGAACCAGTGTAATACATAATGTAAAACGATACTGCAAATGTATAAGTGTTACTACCAAAAGCAAGAAATGCGCGACTGAGTAAATATAAAATTAAGTTTTTATTCCAAAAACCTTCTTTAGTCATTATTTCACTTCCTTTAATCAAAATAACTGTCGATAAATACATAGTAATTACGATCATTATTATTAAATCTATTCATTAATTCAATTAAACCTGAACCACCATTACTATAATCACAGCCGTATTTATACATAAGCTGTCCTGGTAAATTTAATGTATTATCTTCATTTTCTTTTAATATTGAGAGCAAATTATCTAATAATGACAATGTATTTTTATTATCAAAATCATTAATGAAGAAATTTATATCATAATGAACATTTATTAATCCTGTAAGCCCTGAAAAAAGACTTAAATCAACAGAGAATTGTGATTCAATTCCTTTAACTAATTTTTCTAAAATTTTTTCATCAAAAATATCAGAGTTTTCACTAACATACCTTAAGAAAACAGCTAAAATCCCTGCCGTACCTGAAGAAAGATAAGGATAATAAATTGATGTCTTTTTATTTCGCTCCTCCGGATAAAGCCATGATTTTTCTATTTCTTTAAATTCATATAAATCTTTACATAAGATTTCATATCCATAATTAAAATATTTTTCTTGGCCAGTAGCTTTATATATATAGTAAAAAAGCAAAGCAATTCCTGTATATCCCTTGTTAAGTCCAATTTTTGAAATATATACAGGGTCTTTTTTATACAATTGCTCTATTATCCAGTCACACACTCTTTCAGCAACAGATAAATATTCTTGATTATTACAAATCAAATAACTTTTCAGTAAAGCAAGAGCTTTGCCTGCTAAACCATCTTCAATTGAAAAATTTGTTTCTTTATTATTAATAGAATTTTTAACGTTCTTTAATAATGAATTAATCAGTGGATTTACTGAATGTTCTTGTTCCTCGATATCTAAGTCTAATAATGTCCATATTATACCTGCTGTTCCATCTAATAAACTAAAATCTAATTGCTCTGAATTCATATATAGATTATATTGATATAACAAAAATTCTTTAATATTTTCAACATCAACTTTTATATTAGCATTAAGATTTTTTATTTTGTTTACTGAAAAAAGTACACCTGCTGTTCCAGATGCTAATCCTATATAGTTTTTTGCAAATGGATTTGAAGGGAACATTAATTCAAAGTCTTCTACTTTATTATCATCTATAAAATTGTATGCTTTTATTATTTTGTCTGAAATATTTAATTCTGATAAGGTTAAAGAATATTCCGGAAATTTAATATTATTTATCAACTTTTCCATTTCTATAAAAGATATATTACTAACAGATCCATAATATACTAAGTTTTTAATATAATTACAAAATTCTATTGGTATATTAAATTTTTTATTTAAAAACAATAAATGTCTTTCAATAAAACTATCATCAATAGTAGATAAATTTATTGTTGGACTCAACATATTAAATGCTAAATAACCTATGCTTTTATAATCTCGATTAACCGATAAGTTCACATCTTTCTCATCATGAAAACCTCTAGTACCGATTAGAATTTTTTCACCTGCTTCATTTAGATTAATTGCTCCATCTAAATCTATAATAGTAGGATTTAACTTCTCATCCAAAATTATATTTTCTGGACTTATATCATTAATTAATATATTATGTTTATGAACTTTTTTAATTAATTTTATTATTTTATTAATAATTATGAATATTTCTTTCAAATAATTTTTAAAAGTATCTAAGCCTTGTCTAGATTTTACAAAATAACTATTATTTAATAAATATTCCTTTACGGTTACACCTGGAACATAGGTTTCTACTATATAAGTGTGTTCCCATTCTTTAAAGATATCTATGGGCTTTGGAAACTCATTATCTGTAAAATGAGTTTGAAAATATTTTAAAAGTTTATATTCATTTTTTTTCATTTTTTCTGAATCAGTATTTTTGCCAAACTCTGCAGTATATGGTCTAGCTTCTTTTATTATAACCTTTTCATTATTGGTAAGATTCAATGCTAAATATGTTCCTCCAGCATTAGTGAATCTGATAGCTTTTTCTATTTTATATTTTTTTCCTAAATATTTAGGCTCATTATTAGGTGAAATAGGGAAGGGATCTTTAACCCATGTAGGTATTCTAAAAACAGGAGAACGATCATCAACAAATATTTGATTATCTGGACCGTATATAAGAGCACTTTTACTTTTGGGTAATATTTGTCCATAACGATAGTAAAGCACCTTATTATTATTAAATCTTCTATCTGTAAGTATGTATGGTCCAACATAATTTTTTAGTAACATATCCAAACCTTTTATATGCTCAAAAAATTCATCATTATTTCTTGGATATATCGTCATAAATTTACCAGAAGATCCTCTTTGAGCATTCTTGTTGTTCATTAGCTCAAAAATATAATCATCTAACCAAAATTTAAAAGAGATATTATTATCAAAACAATATTTAGATACAATAGATAATATTTCCTTGTTATTATGCTTAGATGCTGAAACGTGTATTTTCCATCCATGCTCTGGTAATTTTTCTTTTTTGGGTGAATATTGTATAAATATTCTATCCCTGATTGCTTGCCAATTATGTACATTATTTTTCTCAGTAATTTTAAAAAATGTTTTATCATAATTATAGAATCGTATAGGTAAATAAAATTTTTCATTAGCAATGAAATTTATAGTTGCCATACTATGCATATAATCACCTCGATATAATTAAAAGGGGGATTTTAATAATGAAATTGTCTTAAAAATTAAACTATTAATTTATCCGTAAACTAAGGTTTAACAATGCAAAGTGCACATGAATGACTATTAGAACTAGCAAAAGCTACTTCTTCTTGACTAGAATTAGTATTAAGTTCTTGCAGATTTAAAATGTATTCCATAATTATTCACCCTTTCTTCCCCCTTATTCTAAATAATATATCATAATGAAAGCGTTGTCTATATAATTTTAATGAAAATTCTGATTTTTTTAGATAAAACATAAAATATATCCTTGATTTAAAAGTGATGCTAATTTTTCTGTAAATGCCTGTTTTAAAATTTCTTTCACTTCATCATATTTATACAACTTCATATTTACTGTTTGTTTTCTCATATTACCTCCTAATATCTTATTGTTTATAGTATGTTAAGCACTCATACGAGTGCTTAACTTTAGTAATAGAAATAAATCATAGAGCCTTGTAAGTTTCCTTTGTAAAAATCTTTAATATATTGTGCCATCATATTATTATCTGTTTCTGTTAATTTAAACTCATCATCTACTAATAGATAAGCAAGTGCTTCTTCTAATGTATGGTATTCTTCAATCCATACATCTGAAGTTGAATTATCAATCGCAAGCCAGATACCTAATTCTTCATCTTTAAATAAGAATCGTGCAATTTCTTCATCATCAAAATTACATGTTGTTTCCAATGTAAGTAATAAATCATCAATCTTTTTTTCGTCATTAAGTATGATTACGTCTGTTTTACCAATTCCCTCATAAAATCGTATTGTCATAATTTCTTTTTCTTTAATCATCTTTATAACTCCTTTTTTCTTCCACTCTTATTCTTTTGAGTGTGTAGATGATATTTTATTTACGCAT
>NZ_KV820785.1:39046-81922 GCF_001815515.1 Nosocomiicoccus sp. HMSC059G07 | reverse complement strand
AGAATTTGAAAAAAAGGTTCGTCTACAATCTGAGGCTATCTCAAAACGAGATAGCCCTTTTCTTATTCATACCAAATTTTTCAATAAAAAATCTAATCAAAAGATTAATTAGAAAAAAACTTTTAAAAATATTCAAAAAAACCTTGCTTTAAATTACCACCATGCTATAATAAGTCTTGTGTTCAGATAACTGGCCCCTTGGTCAAGCGGTTAAGACACCGCCCTTTCACGGCGGTAACACGGGTTCGAGTCCCGTAGGGGTCATTTTTATTTTGTTAATTTATCTGAATTGGTCCCGTGGTGTAGCGGTTAACATGCCTGCCTGTCACGCAGGAGATCGCGGGTTCGATTCCCGTCGGGACCGTAAGTATCCTCTAGTGAAATATCGCTAGAGGATTTTTTATAATATATTAATAAGATGAACATAAGAGTATCCCACAGTTTAATACTGTGGGATTTTTCGTGGTATAATTTATAGTTATAGTATAATAATATGTACATAAATATTTTAGAAATAGAGATATATTATTTTCTCTAGAACGGGGGAAAACAATGCCAGCTAAAATAGTTGTAGTTGATGATGAAAAGCCAATCGCAGAGATTTTAGAATTTAACTTACAAAAAGAAGGTTACGAAGTTTTAATTGCGCACGAAGGTAACGAAGCCCTTGAACTAATTATGGAAGAAGTACCAGATCTTATTTTGCTCGATATTATGTTACCGGGTAAAGATGGTATGGATATTTGTAAAGAAGTACGTAAATATCATGATATGCCGATTATTATGTTAACAGCAAAAGATGACGAAATCGACAAAGTACTCGGTTTAGAACTTGGTGCGGATGATTACGTTACGAAGCCATTTTCAGCACGTGAATTAATTGCACGTGTTAAGGCAAACTTACGCCGTAAAACACCGTCAACTGAAGAGGCTAAAAAAGATGAAAACATCATCACAAATCGTGAGATTACGATTGATCTAGATGCATATCTTGTTAAAAAGAATGATGTTGAAGTCGAACTTACACAACGTGAATTTGAGTTATTAAAATATTTAGCACAGTATCCAGGGCAAGTGATGACACGTGAACATTTACTTGAAACAGTTTGGGGTTATGACTACTTCGGAGATGTACGTACTGTAGACGTAACAATCCGTCGTTTAAGAGAGAAAATTGAAACAGATTCTAGTCATCCAGAGTACATTTTAACACGCCGTGGTGTCGGATACTTTTTAAAAGGTGACGACTAAATGCTGAACTATTGGCGTCGAAACATTCAATCTCTTCAAGTTAAACTCGTCGTTATATACGTTTTATTAATCATTATCGGTATGCAAATTATCGGATTATATTTTACAAACGTATTAGAAAGAGATTTAACAGAAAACTTTAAAAGTAACATCGAGTCACAAATTGACTTAATCGAAACGCGTATCGTCGAGCTCGATAGCGAACATGAAAACAATCGTAATAAATTTCAGCAAGAAGTACAAAAAGTGATCGATGATTATGGTAATCGTTCAGATATTAATGAAATTCGATACGTAAACTCCGATCAAATACTTCTTGCAACGAGCAAGATTTCTAACGAATCGACGTTAAACTCTCGAGTGAACATAAAAGAGTTAAACGAAGCGTTAGAAACCGGCACTCAAAATGATGATATATTCGTAAGTAAAGCGGATGATAACAAACGTATGTGGATTGTGAACTCTCCTGTTATTGCACACGATAAAGTAATTGGAAGTCTATACGTTGCATCAAACATCGAGAACGTATATTCGCAACTCGAAAAAATTAACAATACATTTATTATCGCAACTGCGATATCACTCATTATTACGACAGTGCTCGGTATATTTGTTGCACGTACGATTACAAAACCGATTATTAGTATGAGAAACCAAGCACTTCTCATGTCTGAGGGTAACTATACGTCTCGCGTACAAATATATAGTGATGATGAAATTGGTCAACTTGCTGAATCGTTCAATATCTTGTCTAAACGCGTTCAAGAAGCACAAGCGAATACTGAAAGTGAGAAGAACCGACTAGACTCTGTTATCACACATATGTCAGACGGTATTATTTCATCTGACAGACGCGGTGGAATACGTCTCGCAAACGACACAGCGTTATATATGTTAGATGTTAAGTACGAGGATATTTTAAATAAAAATATGATTACAGAACTCGGACTTGAAGATGAACTCGAGTTATCCGATATACTAGATGATCGTGATACGTCTCATTTAATATTTTTAGAATCTAAAGAAGGTAACCGCATCGTCCGTGTGAACTTTAGTGCTATCGTTAAAGATACTGGATTTGTCAGTGGATTTATCGCTGTAATGCATGACGTTACAGAACAAGAAGAATTCGAAAGAGAGCGTCGAGAATTCGTTGCGAACGTATCTCACGAGCTTCGTACCCCACTCACTTCGATGCATAGTTATATCGAAGCTTTAGAAGACGGTGCATGGCAAGATGACGAAATCGCACCACGATTTTTAAAAGTTACACGTGAAGAAACAGAGCGTATGTCCCGACTCGTTGAAGACTTACTTCAACTTTCACGTATGGACAGTGAAGTCGAAGAAATCAATAAAGAAGTTGTGAACTTTAATATGTTCTTAGAAAATATTATCGAGCGATTCACAGTAACATTTAAAGATGAGGTTGTATTTACTAAAAATATACCGAACAAACCAATCTATTCTGAAATCGCAATAGATAAGATGATGCAAGTGCTTGATAACGTTATAACTAACGCTATAAAATATCAAACACGTACACCTAAAAAGGTTGAATTCCACTTACAAGAGAACACGTTATACAAACGCATGACGTTACGAATTAAAGACCACGGTCTCGGAATACCGGGTAAAAATGTCAATCAAATCTTCGATCGATTTTATAGAATCGATAAATCACGTACACGTCAAATGGGTGGTACCGGACTTGGACTCGCAATTTCTAAGGAGATTGTCGAAGCGCACGACGGTAAAATTTGGGCGACGAGTATTGAAGGTGAAGGCACGACAATTTTCATTAACTTACCTTGTTTAGATATTGAAGAGGATGAGTGGGATGAATAAAGAACACGTCAAAACAGTAGTGCTAACGTTACTCGTCATTATAAGTTGTATACTCACATATAAAAGCTGGAGTTATACTGCAGAATTCGAAACTATTGATACAACACTTTCACCGTCACCGATGGCCTCTCAAGGTGAGGATGTGACGTTTGGAGATGTGATACGAGCGTATCAAGTTGTCTATGCAACAGAACAAGAAGAAATTGGAACAGTCGATAAAGACGTAATTGCTGAAATTGGGAAGTTATTTAACGAAAAAGAGGTTCAATTTTTAAATCATCCAGAAAGCATTAATCAGTTAAAAGCAGATGCACTTATTGAAGGTAGCGAGATGCTTTTAATTGATTATTACTCAGAGATACCTGCACGTACATTTTTTACGATGTTAAAAAGTGAAATCGATGAGAATTTTGTAGATTTTCAGTTTGATCGTGTGTTTTTAGAGTTGCACGACAATTACGTCGTTTTTAACTTTTTTAACAGTGAACGTACGATGTTTATACCGTATAGAATTGATGTTAGTAAAGATGAAGTTATACAGATTATCAATCGAAATAGCGACAAATTTACAGATTATTCGATGGTGATTACAAACGAAGCGACATCAAACAGACTGACAGCGATATACGGTCCAAAGTCGCCAGGTAAAAAGACTGTACACCAATTTATACCATCGACAATCAGTGTTTCTGCAATGAACGAAACACTGTTTACTCAATCAAATATAGAACAAAAGCAAACAAAAGATATTACAGTGTACGAAGCAGATACTGAAATCGCGACGTATACATCGAGTAATTATCAATATACGTTTATGAATTTAAAAGGATCAGACGTTAATGAACTGTCCCCCTATCGTTCGATTGAAAAGTCATTCATCTTTTTAAATGGACATATGGGCTTAACGTCAAGATATACTCTACTTGAGTATGATAGCGACGATAATCTCGTAGTGTATCGACCACTTATAAATAACTATATTGTTTTTAGCGATGAAATTATGAGTGAAATTTACGTGAAAATCGGTAAGACGACAATCACAGAATATAGTCGACCGATGATTCAGTTAAATGCAAACATTCCTTCTGATTTAAGTGTGACGTTAGAAGATATTGAAAAAGTACGTTACCAAATTGTATTACATGAAGATTATGAGCTATCAAAAGTTAGTAAAATAATCATCGCATATGATTTAAAGCACAATACGGATCAAAGTGAATTAAACGTCGTTGAGTATACGCCAAATTGGTATATTTTATATGATGGAGAATGGATAAAATACGATATTGGAGAGGAAGCGTAATGGATTGGAAACTGAGTAAATCTATATATATTACAGTGTTTTTAATCATCAATATCGTATTGTTGATCGTGCTATACAATCAATATAATATACAAGAACGACACGAATCGAGTAGAAGTCAGTCTATTAGTAAAAGTGCAGATTATAAAACAAACGTCGATGCTCTAAAAAATATAAAACTATCTGTATTAAACGGTATGCAACATGAGTTTCAATCTGAAACTGGGGCTGATCAAAGTGGAACAATTAGAAATATTGTTGAAGTAAAAGATTTAGAATTAGATGCGACTATAGTTAAAGCACATATTGATAAAGAAATATATAGAGGCAGTGAGTATACATTTGATTCAGAAAGTAGTACTTCCGACACGATTTACTATAATCAAATGTACGACTCCCTTCCGATATTCAATATTAGCGCAGCGCGTATCAAAGTAGTTAGAGCGAGTGATAACACATTGCGTTTTGAACAGGGGTACATTTCTAATATCGCTGTAAACGAATATTCAAAACAAGTTCAAGTGAATGATCCGATTAAACTTGCTGAAGAACTTGCTCAAGAAAAGGTAATTTCAAATGAAGCGATTATAAAATCGAGTACACTCGGTCATTACGTCGTACTTTTAAACGATGAAGATCAACAAGTATTATTACGACCAAAATGGAAACTGGTCATTGAAGAAGATGATAGAACGCGTATTATATACGTAGATGCAATCAATGCATCTGAAGAAATAATTGAAGGTGAGTGACATCCACAATGAAAATGAGCGTACTTGCGAGCGGCTCGACAGGGAATTGTATATATGTTGAGTCCGAATCAGGTAGTCTTTTAATCGATGTGGGTCTTACATGTAAACGAACAGAACTTGCGTTAAATAAAATCGAGCGATCACTAAACGATATTGACGCGATTTTAATCACACATGAGCATAGCGATCATATAAAAGGATTAAAAGTCATCGCAAAGCGTTATAACATACCGATATTTGCGAACAAAAAGACATGGCAAGCCATTGAATCTAAAAACATTCACGTCAATAGAGAGCAAAAATTTGAATTTAACGCATTAAACTATAAAGAAATTATCGGTTTAGATGTCGAATCATTCAACGTATCACATGATGCGGTAGATCCACAGTTTTACACCCTATCACAAAATGACAAAAAACTATCCGTTATTACAGATACTGGATATGTCTCAGATGAGATGAAGGGCATTATAAAAGACAGTGATGTCTTCGTATTTGAATCTAACCACGACGTCGATATGCTCCGTGCGGGTAGATACCCATGGATGACAAAGCAGCGCATATTAAGTGATGTTGGGCACGTATCAAACGAAGACGCTGCACATGCTATGAAGGACGTTATTACAGATCGTACGAAGCGAATTTATTTATCGCATTTAAGTCAAGACAACAACATCAAAGAACTCGCACGTATGAGTGTAGAACAAGTGTTAAATCATCATGATGTCGATACAGTGTCACATGTGGAATTACACGATACAGATAAAGACGAACCAACGAGAATATACACATTATAAAAGTTATCCACAGAGATATGTGTATAACTACTGAATAATGTGGATAACTTGGGGACCAAGTGTGGAATACTTGGTCCTTTTCTGTGAATAAGTTTAAAAGAAGGTGAAAATATGAAAATAACGATTATCACTGTTGGAAAATTAAAAGAGAAATATTGGCGTGAAGCGGTTAAAGAATATGAAAAGAGACTCAGTAAATATGCGAACGTCTCACTCATTGAAGTAAAAGACGAGCCGGAACCAAATAACGCGAGTGAAAAAGATATAGAAAACATTAAACATAAAGAAGCGGAACGTATTTTATCAAAAATAAAACCAAATCAACACGTCGTCACGTTAGAAATAAACGGAGAAGCACACTCGTCAGAAAGTTTTGCAAAACAATATAATAACTGGAAAACACAAGGCAAAAGTAATGTCGTATTCGTCATTGGAGGAAGTAACGGAATTGGAGAAGACGTGTTAAAACGATCAAACGAAGCAATCAGCTTCGGAAAAATGACCTACCCTCATCAAATGATGAAAGTTATACTACTCGAGCAGTTATTTAGGGTGAATAAGATTTTGAATAATGAGAGTTATCATAAGTGATGCGGTTACTTAATATAAATTATTCATTACTTGGAAGATTCTTTATCATACAATTAGTTTGTTGAATTCAAATAAAGCTTATGAGGAGGATGTAAATGACTCAATATTGGTTAATATCTGCAAATCATAATAAATATGATTATGAATCGGCATTTCAAAAATGGGATTCTATTGACTGGAAACAAGGTAACTATTCTTATCAAGTGAACGATATTGTATATATTTATGCTAGTGCTCCTTTTCAAACTATTAAGTATAAAACACAAGTCGTAGAAATAGATAAGACAATGAATGACATTGTAGATGACTCTCAATTTTGGAAAGACAGAAATAAGTATGAAGAAGCATTACAAGGTCGATTTATGGAATTAAAACTGATTGAAGAGTTTGCTTCTGACGAAAGACATTTGAAAAACTTATTGAATAATGGTTTGAAAAAGGCTCCTCAAGGACCACAACGATTATCAGAATCACTTAGAACTTATCTACTAGAATTAGAAAACTTTTCTGAGCTTTACCCTGAGGTTATACAAAATGACACATTGTATGAGGGAGTCAAAGAAAAAGTCACTATAAACAGATATGAGAGAAATTCTAGAGCACGTCAAGAATGCATAAGTTATTATGGATACAATTGTATGGTGTGCGATTTAAATTTTGAAAAGGAATATGGTGAGATTGGAAAAGATTTTATTCATGTACATCATATTGTTCCCTTATCAGCGATAGGTAAAGAATATAAAATAGATCCAGTTAAAGATTTAAGACCGGTTTGTCCAAATTGTCATGCGATGATACATAGAGGCTTAGAAGTGGACTTTTAAGTGGTAGATTAAAATGTATGAAGTATCTGTGCCAAAATTTACTAAAAAACTGTGCAATAATAATGGAATTACATATAGTATATAAAGCGTTATTTAAAACGATTATCATATCTTTCACAAAAAAGTGAGTGTTTCAATACACTCACTTTTTTAATAAAAATGCTAGTTTAAAATTTTTCACTTTTAAAGAACTAGCTTCAACTTATTACGTAAATCAATAATCCTTTTTTAAGCGTTCATCAATACTTTCTAGTCTTTCGTAGATTTTGAAGAGAAGCAGTATCAATTCCATGTAAATTCTAATAACTATAATCGATATAGGAACGATAATTAAAGCTAAAAATAACACACCAAAGAACATAGCCGTTTCACCGCTAAACAAAGCACCCAACAAACTAAAAAGTGTAATCAGCAGTGTAACTCCTGCTATAATCCAAAAAACTATCTGAACAATAGAAGGCGTAATAAACTTATCAAACATGATAAACTTCTTTAAATAATCCATAAATATTCTCCTTTCTTGCTTAAAAATATAAGTAATAAACTAAAATTACTACTTAAACTTTAAACTTACAATATATAATCTATTATATATATATATATATATAAAAACACATGAATAGGTCAATAAAATTTGTAATATATCAATAAAGTTTAAGTGAAAGATAAAAATTATTTTTGTTTCATTCTCGTTACAAATACACTTGAACAATTTGATGATAAATGAGTATGTTATGAAACTGTGAAGTGTGCAAGAAACAGGTATATGAACACTTGAATAATAAAAATTTGCTGACTCCTGTTCAATCTAATTGTGGTAGTGTATACACACTAAGATTTGATGAATCAGTTTTTAATAAGAAGCCACCCGGTAAAATGAGCTGCACCCCTAAAGTTGGACATGAAAATCCAACTTTAGGGGTGTTTTTGTATGAAGAATAAAAAGCATAGCTTTGAATTTAAGGTAAAAATAGAATGTTACATTGTACCAACCATATTGTTTTGCGATTTCTATAATGAGTGATTTTTGAGTAGCTAAGCTTTGTTGTTTTAATGTACTTTGACGTACATAACCAATGGCTTTGACCATAGTATTCACCTCCACGAAGATAATATATATTTATGAATAAGTTCAAATAAAGGTCCAACGTGTCATCAACACGTTGGACCGCAATAATTAATGATCATGATGTAATTTTTCAATAAAATAATTAGTTAATGATGCAATAAATTTATATTTCAAATATAAAGTATCTAATAAATGTTGTAAAATATCATTAAGTTATTTACGATAAATATAAATTAAAATATTATTTTTATCTTATAGTGGAGAGGTTAATGACAATGAAACACATGCATTTATCCGTTTTAGCTTATAGTACAGGTCTACATCCTGCCTCTTGGAGACTACCACATTCATATGTTGAAGAAGTTGGAGATATTGATTTTCAAATTAAGTTAGCAAAATTAGCTGAAAAAGGTAAACTGGATGCATTCTTCTTAGGTGATGGTCAATATATTTCTGGAGAAGAAACGGGACATATCTCTTATTATTTTGAACCACTAACGGCGCTTGCCACAATTTCACGTGAAACACATTCAATTGGTCTGATAGGTACCATTTCTTCTTCTTTTTATGAACCTTATCTTGCAGCACGTATGCTTTCAAGTTTACATCAAATATCTCATGGACGTATTGGGGCAAATATTGTAACATCTCAATTTGATTTAGAAGCACAAAACTATTCGATGCAAGCTTTACCACATCTTGAAAAACGATATGAACGAGCAGACGAATTTATTAATGTAATGAAAAAATTATGGGAGTCATTTACTGTAGAGGCTATCGTTAATCACAAAGAGTCAGGGATTGGCTTAAATCATCAGTATATTCATCCACTTCATTATCAAGGAAAGTATTTTCAAGTTGCCGGAGCTATTAACATTCCAACACCAAAATATGGTCGACCACGTTTATTTCAAGCAGGAACTTCCATTCCAGGTCGTGATTTAGCAGTACGACACGTGGATGCTATTTTTTCAATTGCATGGAATATACAAGATGGCCAACAGTTCAGACAAGACATTCATCAACGGGCTATGGAAGCAAATCGTCAACCCCCTCTTGTATTACCAGGTCTCACCGTTTATGTTGATGAGAATGAAGAGGATGCTTATAAACTTAAGCAACAATTAGATGATATGATTCCACTTGAAAAACGCAAGAAACAATTATCTAAAGCCATTGGTCTAGATATAAGTGAGTGGACACTAGATGAAGTCGTGCCATCATTACCACCTTATGAGGCATTAGAGAAAAAAGTTGTAAAATCTATGTATAAAGCCATACAACGTGCCGTTAAGACTGAGCAACTTACATTAAGAGATTTATTAGATCGTTTTGGTACTTGGGTAGGGCATAAGACAATAGTAGGAACTCCTGAACAAGTGGCGGATGAAATGATCGAATGGTTTGAAAAAGAAGCGTGCGATGGTTTTATGTTGATGGCCCCGACGTATCCAGAATCATTTGAAAAATTTATTCATTTAGTGATACCAATTCTTCAAGAACGTGGAGTGTTTAGAAGAGATTATGAGAGTCATCTGTTAAAAAATCATTTGGGTATAAAAAACTAAAAATCAATATTTAATTTATTCAATTTTACATATGTAATATAAGAAAAGATATAGAATTATGGTATTATATGGTAAATATTAAGAACTAATTGGTTACTGAATATAAAATGTATTTATGTATTGGTAAAAGAGGATTTAAATAAAGGCGAAGTGCTCCTCAGCACTTCGCCTAAAATTTATTCAAAAGAATCATTTATATTTTAAGTGATTTATCATTTATAGTGCTGTAATACCACCATCTATAACAAATTCTGATCCTGTAGAATAAGAAGCATCGTCAGACGCTAAGAAACATACAAGGTTAGATACTTCTTCTGGCTGCGCCACTCTACGCAGTGGAATTGTTTTTTCGAATTCTTTAACGGCTTCTTTAACATCTTCTTGCTCTAACATTGCTGTTTTTATAACACCTGGGTGTACTGAGTTAACTCTAATATTGTATGGAGACAATTCTTTAGCTGCAGCTTTTGTCATACCTCTGACCGCAAATTTTGTATCTGTATAGCCAATTGCACCACCAACAAGACCATTTATTGAAGAAATATTGATAATTGACCCTTGTTTTTGACTTTTCATAATTTCAGATACAGTTTTGATGCCTAAAAATACAGATACTTGATTAATATTTACAATCTTCATATAATCTTCTAATGATATTTGGTCAATTGTTTTATTGTATGTGATTCCAGCATTATTAACCAATACATCAATTCGATTCCATTTGTTCATTACTTCTTGAATGACATGATTCCAATCTGCTTCTTTAGATACATCATGCTTGATAAATAAAACATCGTCTCCAAGAGAATTAGCTGTTTTTTGGCCTAATTCATCATTAATATCAGTTATCACGACTTTTGCGCCTTCAGCTATCGCTTTTTTGGCATGAAGTTCTCCCATACCTTGTGCGCCACCAGTAATAACGACGACTTTATCTTGTAATTTTCCCATTGTAAAACATCCTTCCTCTAAATTAATATTGTTCATAATATTATTGTATATTTAACTCACTTCAGAAGCTAAAAAAGTCACTTATATTTATATAGGTTTTATAACTTAAACATATGATTCTGTCAGTTCTAAGAATTCTTCAATATCTTTATGCACTGATTCTAATGCTTCTTGCCAGAAGTCTGGTTTACGTAAATCAACGTTTAAATGTTTTTCAGCTAGATCTTCTGTTGTCATACTCGCAGTATCACGTAGAAGTGCGATGTAATCATCTTCAGTTACGTTTTCATCTTCTAAGAAGCGGTTGTATATACCTAAGCTGAAGAAGTATCCAAATGTGTACGGGAAGTTATAGAACGGTACACCCGTAATATGGAAATGTAATTTTGTTGCCCAGAACATCGGATGATAAGATTTCAGCGCATCTTCGTATGCTTCTTCTTGTGCGTCTTTCATCAGTTCTTTTAGTCTATTGCTGTCTAACGTTCCTTTTTGACGTTCATCATATAAATTACGTTCAAAGATATAGCGTGCGTGGATATTCATCATAAATGCCACACTTCTAGAAATTTTTTCATCGATTAAATTGATTTTCTCTGCTTCTGACGCCGCGTTTTCAATCGTTGCGTTTGAAACAACGAGCTCAGCGAATGTAGATGCTGTTTCAGCAACGTTCATAGCATAGCGCTGGTTAAGTAACGGTAAATCACGCATGACATAACTATGAAACGCATGTCCGAGTTCGTGTGCGAGTGTTGAGACGTTACCTGTGCTACCTGCAAACGTCATAAAAATACGTGACTGTTTTGATTCCGGAAGGTTTGAACAGTATCCACCTGGACGTTTTCCTGGACGATCTTCCGCTTCAATCCACTGCTCTTCAAATGCACGACGAGACATCTCTGCCATCTTTGGACTAAATGATTTAAAGTTATCGATAATAAACTCTGCCGCTTCATCGTACGTATATTTTTTGTTCTTATAGTCTCCGACATCTACACTTGCGTGCACGTCGAGCCACCCTAATTGCTCGACACCAAGAAGCTGTGCTTTTCTTTCGAAGTATTTCTTTAAAGGTGATTTATTTTTAGCAATCGTATTCCACATTGTATCGAGTGTTTCTTCTTCCATACGGTTGTAGTCTAACGGTACTTTCATATAATCTTTATAGTCATGAAGTTCATAGTTATTTAAACGGAAGCCTGATAGATGGTTTAACGTTGTAGCAAATAAATCTGCTTTTTTATTCCACTCTTCTTCCCAAATTTTTAACAGTTCTTCACGTTTTTCTGGATTCTCTTCTGATCCCATTTTGTTTTCAAATTGCCCTGCTGAGTAATACTTAGTCTCACCGTCTTCAGTGACTGGGATTTGAATTGATGCAACGAGTTGATTGTACATATTGCCCCAACCGTGTAAGCCATCGAGTGATAAGCTATTGATAATTGTTTCTTCTTCTGTCGATAGTAAATCCGCTTCGTTTTTACGAATTTCTTTTAAAGGAAAACGCATTGCGTTAAAGAAGTCATCTTCTAATAACGTGTTAAATTGATCTTCAGTAAGTGCACTGATTTTTTTATTTAAAATAATAATCTCAGATGAGAAATCTTTACGTAAATTAGCTACAGCATTTGTATTTTTTAATGCTTTTTGATCCGTAATATTTGCAGATGCTAATCCGTTAGAGAAACTTCCCATCTCGCCAAGCGCGTTTGAAATTTTTTCGTATTGCTCTAATAAACTCTTTAGCGGTGTAAAATCATTAGAACTTTCGTCAGAATTCCACTCTCCTAGTTTTTCAGAGAACTCTCTAATACTGTCACTCACTTCTACTAAACGATTTTGGAAAGCAGAAGATTCACTTCCACCAGGAAACACACTTTCCATATCCCAATTATCTTTGTAATTCATCAAATTCCTTCCTTTCAAAGTAAAATGTAGTTACATTTATCATACAGGAAATAGATGAGAAGTGATATAAATCGCTTCCATAATTTGAATATAAATTTGTTAGAAATGATAGAATAATATTATTGGAACGTCTATTTTAAAAATTATTATTTGAGGAATACGTAGCAAATTATTATAAACGATCAAAAAATAGGAGTTTTATAGTATGTACCGAGTTAATCCATTCCATCCAAACTCTATATATTTAATAAGCGAAAATAAAAAATTTAATATCTATTTTGAAGAACTTAAAAGAAAATTTCCTTATCATGACTACATTTTAAATATAGGAGATTATGAAGTTAATAACTACTCCGATTATGGATTTATCGAGTTTCGTCGAACTTATGATTTAAATATTGAACTCAATAGATTGTTAAATTGTTTCTTTGAAAACAAAGAGAACATCGTTCAACGGGCTTCTACTCCATTTACGTTGTCGAACCAATTGATAAAAAAATGGTACGAGATATATAAAAAAACTCATAAAGTTAATCCTGTGAAGAATTTTAATTTAGAAGAGTTTAAAGAGAAATTAGCTGAGGGTTTAGATTTTGAGAATTCTATAGTTATTTTTAATACTCAGTGTGAAATAATTGCATATGCTCTGATTTATGATGATTCTAAAGATACAAAAGAAGTTGGATACGTCTATTTTAAAGATACTAAATCTAAGCAACAATTGTTAGAAATACTTTTCAATCGTTTAATATTTTTAAACAATAAAGGAATACACAGTATAGTTACCGAAGTTGATACTACCGACAAATATGCATATGAAATTTTTGGTGCTTTTATTGATGATTCTACAGCGTATATGAAAACTTTAATTTATAAATCTAAAATGACCAAACTCTCCAGTAGAAATATAGAACACGATGATATTAATTACGTTCTAAATTGGTCTAAAGATATTCATTTTTGTTTATCTAATGGTTGGCCGTTAAATCGTACAAACGAAGCAATTTTTGAATGGTGGAATTATGTAATTGAATCACAATCAGATAGTTTTCAAAGAAAAATGCTGATCTCAAATAAAACGACCATTGGCTATTATGATATATATATACATAACGAAAATATAATAGAACTAGGTATTGCAATTGGTGATAAGAACTTTAGAAATAAAGGGTATGGTTCATTATTATTCTCTAAAATAACTGCTGAAGTGAGTCGAAAATACCCTTCAAAAGATATCATTGCAATTACTGATAAAACGAATATTGTAGCACAAAGGATGATAATAAAGTCAGGATATCGAGTAGAAAATAGCGATAAATACAAACCTTATATAACAAACAATGAGTTAGTGTATCGCTATATTTAGGATGCTTTTTTTATGGTAATTAGGAAATTAAATTTAGAGGTGATTCTTTGAATTTAGGGCTTAAAAATAATGAAATTAGATTAGTAGAGTATTCACCAAAATGGAAAGATGAGTTTGAAACTACTAAAAATTTAATATTAAATTATACTCATATTCCTGAAAACAGAATCGAACATATTGGTAGTACATCAATAATCGGTATGTCAGCTAAGCCTATAGTAGATATTGTTATAGGCATAGGTGATTTAGATAATGTTGAGAAAGATTTGTTTCAAGGATTAGAAAAAGCAGGATTTCTGAGATTAAAAGTGGACCGTCCTAATGAAATTGTCCTTGCAAAATTTTTAGATGATTCTTACAAAGTAAAAACACATTTTATCCATTTAGTTGAGTATAAAGGAGATTTATGGCATGATTTAATATTCTTTAGGGATTATTTAAATAGTAATAGAGAAGCTAGAGAAGAATATTTAGATGTTAAAAATAAATATCTAAGCAACGCCTCGAAAGATATTATCGAATATACTAACTATAAGGAAGAATTTGTGAAAGAAATTTATAAAAAGAGAAAGGATTTTTAATTATGACTGAGGCAGACAATCAGCATAAAGATATTATTGTGATTGGTGCGGGTATTATAGGTACTTCGGTAGCGACGATGCTTTCAAAAGTGAGCCCGGACTGGAATATCGATATGTATGAAAGATTAGATGAAGCGGGAATCGAGAGTTCGAACGAAAAGAACAATGCAGGTACAGGTCACGCTGCACTCTGTGAGCTAAACTATACTGTGGAACAAAAGGACGGCTCTATCGATGCTTCTAAAGCAGAAGTGATCAATGAGCAATTTGAACTGTCTAAGCAGTTCTGGGGCAGTTTAGTGAAAAATGGGGATATTTCTAACCCTGAAGAGTTTATTCAGCCACTACCGCATATTAGTTTTGTAATGGGCCCAACGAATGTTGAGTTTTTACGTAAACGTTATGAAAAACTTAAAACGATTCCTATGTTTGATAATATCGAGTACACAGAAGATATTGAAACGATGAGAGAATGGATGCCATTGATGATGCGAAATCGTAAACCAGGTCAGTTAATGGCAGCGAGTAAGATCGATGAAGGAACTGACGTAAACTATGGTGCTTTAACACGTAAATTAGCGGCATATTTAGAAAAGCAATCAAATGTCTCTTTAAAATATAACCATGAAGTAATCGACTTAACTCAAAGAGAAGACGGCAAATGGGAAGTTCTCGTAAGAAATAGAGCGACGAAAGAGAAGTTCGTAAAAGTAGCTGATAAAGTGTTTATCGGTGCTGGGGGTTACTCTATTCCACTACTTCAAAAGAGTGGCATTGCTCAAAGGCAAAATGTCGGAGGTTTCCCTATTACTGGTCAATTCTTAGCGTGTAAAAATAAAGATATTATTAAACAACATCACGCGAAAGTTTACAGTAAAGAGCCTCTAGGTAAGCCACCAATGACTGTACCGCACCTCGATACACGTTATATCAATGGTGAAAGTACGTTACTATTCGGCCCATATGCAAATATCGATCCTAAATTCTTAAAATACGGTTCGTTCTTTGACTTATTTGGCTCAGTAAAACCGTATAATATTACAACGCTATTATCATCTGCAGTTAAAAATATACCGCTCATTAAATACTCGATTGACCAGATGGTGATGACTAAAAAAGGTTATATGAACTACTTAAGAACATTCATACCCGATGCAAAAGATGAAGATTGGGAATTATATACTGCTGGTAAACGTGTTCAAGTGATTAAAGACGATGATGAATACGGGAAAGGCTACGTCGCATTCGGAACAGAAGTTGTGAATTCTGATGATCATTCTGTCATTGCAGTATTAGGAGAATCACCAGGTGCTTCAATATCATTCTCTGTTGTTCTGGAAGCATTAGAGAAAAATTTTAAAGAAGATCGTGAACTCTGGGAACCTGCCGTTAAAAAATTAGTACCGTCTTACGGTAAATCACTCATTAATGACGAAAAACTTATGAGAGAAACTCGTAGAGAAACATCTAAAAACTTAAATTTAAATTATTATAATTAATTTTAAAAGAGGTTTTATTAATGAAAAAAACAATCGTTATTTTAGGCGTTATTTCGGCGTTACTCGTAGCGTTTAAGTTATATCAAGACAAGGTCAATGAAACACCAAATATAGAATATTAATATATAAGAGGCCGTGATAATTTTTATCACGGCCTCTTTGCATTCAGTATAAACTGTTGGAATGGCACATCGCTAAAAGCTGTTACCGGAGTTTCACAGGGCCAAATCCCTCCACTCACTCTTAATAAGAGAACTATTCTATTGATTAAAAATATATAGCATATTATATGTGTTTTAGAAGTAAAACTAAAAATGTGATGCTTACCGTTACGTAAAATAATGTTGAAGCATTAGGATATTATCTAAAGGATGAAAAAAATAAGAAGTAACGTATGGCGTTACTTCTTATTTTATCTTTTTAAGTTTTTTGTTTTCTATCTTATATACTTCGTCTGCGACATTTTCTAAAAATTCTTCATCATGTGATGTTAGAAGTACTGTGCCTGGATATGTGTTTAAATATGTTTCTAGAACATTTATTGTATCAATATCTAGATAATTTGTTGGTTCATCTAGTATTAGCACGTTATCTCCAGATATTAATGTTAGAAATAACGATATGCGTACCGCTTCTCCTCCACTTAATGTTGAAATACTTCTTTCAAAATCGTTGTCTGTGAATTTTAAATCATTGAGCATTTCTTTTAGTAGGTACTTTGAAACAGACGTATGTTTTGATACGTATTCTAATAATGGCTCTGTGCGGTGCTTAAATTCTAGATAACTTAATTGATTATAGAAGCCAAGCTCTGCATTTTTAGAAAATGTGATGATATCAAGTTTATTATTAAAAGCTCCTTTTACATATTCAATAATAGTCGTTTTACCGGTACCATTGTTCCCTTTTAATGCCGTAATTTTTCCACGACTGATTTGTAAGTTTAGAGATTCTATAAGTAATTTGTTTCCTGCTGTAATATCAATATAGTTAAATATAATTGGAAAACGGTTATGATCTGTCTTGATGTCAGCTTCTTCAAATATCGGTAGTACTTTTTCTTCAGGTAATTTTATTTCTTCCATACTATCGATACGGTTCTGCATGTTTTTCGCAGATTGCATAATTCCTTTTTGTACCGTCCCTTTTTCTTTTGTCATTCGTGAGGATAGAGAACGATGATTTGCTCCCTTTCTACCGATTAATATTTTTTCAGCATGTATTTTTGCGTCACTTATTGATGCTTCCAATCTTTTGATTTCTTTATCTTGTATTTCTTTTTGATGATAGAGTGATTCACGCTCTTTTTCGATTTCTCTTTTATAATCATCATAATTTCCGCTAAATACATGTATTGACTGTTCTTCAATTGACCATACTTCATTTACACATTCATTTAATAGACGTCTATCGTGTGAAATTATTAAAGTTGCACCGTCATAATTTTTAATTGTACGTATTAAAAATTCGATACCCTCTTTGTCTAAATGAGATGTCGGTTCATCAAGTATAAGTAAATCATAGTGCGAAGAGAATACTTCTAATATACGTAGTTTTGATAGTTCTCCGCCGCTAAACTCTGATGTACCATAAGGTATGTTTAATTCACTAAGTAATCTTCCATCAAAATTGAAGTCATATGGAATATTATCAGATACTTGTTCTAAGTAGCCTATGTTATTGGTGTTTAACTGGATATGACCTTGTGTCGGTTTAATTTCCTCTAAAATTAATCGTGCTAAAGATGATTTACCTGCACCGTTTTCACCAATTAAACCAATTCGACTACTCTCTTTAATTTCTAACTCATCAGTGTCGAATAATAAGTAACTGCCAAAGTCGAGTGCGATTTTGTTTAATTTAACGAGAACTTTAGTCATATCCATACCTTCTTTCTAACTTAAGACCAGAAAGGTTGATCCCATACTTTTAATGATTGTCCTAAGTTTTTCTCTTGTGCTGATTTATAGAGTTCATATCCCCATGATATGTCTTCTACAGCCATTCCTCCTGCGAGGAAGACGATTTTTTCTTTGTCGTCTTTACGCCCTTCTTTTTTACCACTGACAACGTCACCAAGATCTGTGATGCTTTTTTCGTCGAGTTTTTCTTCTTTTACGAGTCTAAATACCTGTCCGCCGATACCGTAGTTTAAGTCTTTAGAAACTCCTTTTGTACCGCTTTGTAGGTATTCCCACTCTTCCCATTCTTCACCTGTTTCTTTGTGCATTTCCCAGTTATCCATAACGACTGTGTTATTTAGTATGAAGTCATCACTGAGGTTTGCTTCTCCGGAAAGTAAAAGAAGAGATCCGTCTTTTAAGTACTCTTCTTTAATTTCTGGACGAACAGCACCTGATGCTGCGACGTTTATGACGTCTGCTTCTTTGACTGCATCTTCTATGGAGCTTGATATCACTGTTTCTACGTCGTGTTCTTTTTTTAAGGTTATTTGAGAATTTTTCTGCTTGTTGTTCGTTAATGTCGAAGATGTTGACTTGTTTGATATTTTTATTTGCTTCTAAAATTGCAAGTGTACTTGACCAACTGATGACCCCTGCTCCGATAATTGCGAGAGTATGTGCTTCTTTTGAAGCAAGATACTTTGTAGCAACTGCTGGGACTGCACCTGTACGTGTCGCACTGATTAAATTTGCACTCATATATGCAAAAGGTGCACCAGTGTCTGCATCGTTTAACGTGATCATTAAAACGGAACGTGGTAATCCTTTTTCTTTGTTTGCTACGTTTGATCCGTACCATTTTTGTCCCGTAATATTATATTTCCCACCTAAATATGCGTTCATTGACATAAATCGACGGTCTGGCCCTGCGACTGGCATATTCTCAGTACGCTTTTCTTTTGGAAACCATAGTTGACTGCCGTGACTGTTTTCTCTCGGTCCTCCCATAATGTAATCTTTTTCACCAAGTAAACGGAACACTTCTTCGATTGTGTCGACGCATTTTTTTGCATCTAACACACCTGCTTCAACTAAATCTTCTTCGGATAAAAATAAAAACTCCACTTTTGACATTTACTTACCTCCTTAAAACGCTTTCATTTATGTATGAGTTATTTTATCATATTTTTAAATTTTCTAAAAACTAAAGCATTATGATAGGAGATATTTATTTTATGATACACTTAATATGAAGATATATATGATATTTGTAGGTGAAAAAATGGACAACTATTTTAAGCAAGGAAACTTTGAATCGTTTGTGTACAAGCGATTGAATGAGGTTATTGATACTTACAAAAATGACACTGATAGTTACGTTGTTTTCGACTATGATAATACAAGTATTATTATGGATATTGAAGACAATTTAAATGTTTATTTGATGGAACATTTAGCATATCGGCTCACGCCTGAAGTGTTATATGAAACGTTAACGAATCCAGATTATCGTGAGGAGTTATCTCAAACGTTTGATAGTCGGTTTAAAAATGCGACAGGTTTTAATTTAGCTGAAGATATTTATAAGGAATATCAGTGGTTATACGATAATTACATTAGTCTAGAAAATCGTTCAGAGGATCTTTTAAAGAAGATTAAAGAGACAGACCACTACAAAACGTTTAGAGCCAAGTTAAGGCTGTTCCATACACATGTTAACGGCAAATTATCAAGGCGACCGTCTAATAGATGGATGACGTATTTATTTGCAGATCATACGATCGATTCATTTAAAGAGTTATGCCGAAATTGTATTAAAGAATCACTAGAAAAACCGTTTGAAAAAGTGACGTACGAAAGCTCAGAAAATATACCTGGAAAATCAGGTGTTGTCACTTCTAATTTTAAATCGGGATTATCAGTGCCTGAAGAATTATTAAACTTATATCACGCATTTACGAATAACGGAATTACGACTTATATCGTAAGTGCAAGTCCGAGAGTATATGTTGAAGTCGCAGCTGAAATGCTTGGGCATTCAGTAGAGTTAGATAATATTGTTGCCATGGAATTTGAAGAAGATAACGGCGTTATAACGCCCGTTATGAAAGCTGACTCACCAATCACAAAAGGCCCTGGTAAAACAGAGGCAATACAAAAGCTGATTATGCCGAAGCATAATGGTAAACAACCAGTTGCGATGTTTGGTGACAGTATCGGTGATTACGATATGATGCAAACGTTTACCGAAACACCACTATGCGTTATTTTTAACCGTCATATGACAGATGACTTTAAACAGTTAATCGATCTCGCAATTGAACAATATAATCAAAAAGATGCACGCTTTGTATTACAAGGACGCGATGAAAATACAGGTGTTCTTATACCGAGTCAATCATCGATTTCATTTGGAGAAACTGAACCAAAATTATAAATAAAAGGAGTGTTTCACGTGAAACGCACATTTAACTTATCAGCAGGCCCAGCAATGTTACCGACATCTGTTTTAGAACGCGCACAAAAAGAGATGTTAGATTATGACGGGACAGGCATGTCTGTAATGGAGATGAGTCATAGAAGTAGTTACTTTGATGACATTATCCAAGATGCTGAAAAAAACTTAAGAGAATTACTTAATATTAACGATAATTATAAAATTCTCTTTTTACAAGGCGGAGCGAGCCAAGCATTCTATACGTTAGTTATGAACTTAAAACAATCTGGTAAAGTTGCATACATCGATAGCGGTAACTTTGCTAAAAAAGCATTAGAAGCTGCTGAAGAATTAAAAGACGACTATGGACTTGAAATCGACGTCGTTGCATCATCCAAAGAAGATGGTTATAAGTCATTACCAAACTATCCAGATACGTTAGAAGGTTATGATTACTTGCATATTTGCTCAAATAACACGATCGAAGGAACACAGTTTAAAGAGTTCCCGATTTATAAGGGCATTCCTTTAGTCTGTGATATGAGTTCGGATATACTTTCACGTCCATTTAATATCAACGATTTTGGAATGATTTATGCAGGTGCTCAAAAGAACCTCGGTATTGCAGGACTAGCGCTCGTTATTATTCGAGAAGACTTACTCGGACTAAATGATATCCCTAAAATGTTTGACTACAAAGTCTTTAACGATAAAAACTCGATGTATAATACACCATCGACTTACCCTATTTATATTCATAAACTCGTGACAGATTGGTTGTTAGAAATTGGTGGTCTAGAAGAGATTTATAAGAGAAATAAAGAAAAAGCACGTATTTTATATGATTACTTAGACGAATCAACATTATTCGTACCTACTGCAAATAAAGACGCGCGTTCACTGATGAACGTCACGTTTTCTACAGGAAACGACGAGTTAGATAAAGAATTTGTAGCATATACGAAAGAAAATGGTTTTGAAAATATTAAAGGACATCGTTCAGTCGGTGGTATGCGTGCATCTATTTATAACGCATTCCCTATTGAAGGTGTAGAAGCACTCGTACAACTAATGAAGAAATTCGAAGAGGAGAATTAAGCAATGTCACAATTTGACATAAAAACATTTAACAGTATCGCAATTGAAGGTTTACAACGTTTTACAAAAGACAAGTACACAATCAACGAAACAGACGATCCAGAAGCAATTATTTTACGTAGTTATAATTTACATGATGAACCAATTAACGATAGTTTACTAGCAGTAGGTCGCGCAGGAGCAGGGTTTAACAATATTCCAGTAGATAAATTATCTGAAGCGGGCGTTATTGCATTTAACGCACCAGGTGCAAATGCCAACTCCGTTAAAGAACTCGTATTAACATCACTGATCTCACATGCAAGAAATACACTTGAAGCATCGCAATGGGCAACTGAGCTTACGGGTGATGATATTGCTACACAAGTCGAAGATGGTAAAAAGAAATTTAAAGGTCATGAAATTAAAGGTAAAACGCTAGGTGTTATTGGTCTTGGTCAAGTAGGTTTACTCGTTGCGAACGATGCAGAAAACCTTGGCATGGACGTTATCGGATACGACCCTTACATTAGTGTCGATGCTGCATGGAACATTAACCGCTCAGTTACAAAAGCATCATCAATCGATGAAGTGTTACAAAAAGCGGACTACATTACGATTCACGTACCGTTTTTAGAGAGTACAAAGCATATGATCGACTCAACAGCGATTCGTCAAATGAAAGCAACAGCAGTATTATTAAACTTCTCACGTGCTGAAATTGTAGACGAAGATGCACTTGTAAAAGCATTAAACCACAACAGACTCGGTCACTACATTAGCGATTTCCCTAATGAAACAGTACTCGGGCAAGATAAAGTAACACTACTCCCTCATCTCGGTGCTTCAACAGGAGAATCTGAGAAAAACTCAGCAGTAATGGTAGCAAATGAGTTAAAAGACTATTTAGAAAATGGAAATATCGTAAACTCAGTAAACTATCCAAGAGTCTCAATGACACTATCGTCACCGTTACGAATTGCGGTATGTAATAGGAACATCAAAAACATCATTGCATCACTTACAAAACTATTGTCTGAAGAAGGACTCAATATTGATCGTATCATAAACAAATCACGTGGAGATTACGCATATACGTTAGTGGATATCACTGAAGCGGATGAAGAAAAAGTAAAAGACCTCATCCAAGAAATCGAATCAAAGGACGGAATACTAAAGGTTCGACTCATTAAGAATTTAGAGCATGATGCATGGTATAACTAATAAGTAACGCTAGGCATTACTTATTATTAAAAGGAGAATTAATATGAAAGTTAAGTCTAAAGGTATTAATGATTTTACTAAGGCTGAGTTGGAAGAACTAGCTACGAATGGTCAAGTTATTGATGTGCGTTCTACTTTAGAACGTTTTTTCGGGAAAGTTAAGGGTGCAACGCATGTACCGCTTATGAAGGTTTCTAACTTTGATGGACCTAAAGATAAGACGTATTACGTATATTGTGCAAGTGGTATGAGAAGTCAAAGAGCATGTGAAGAATTAGCTGCTAAAGGTTATAAGACAGTGAACTTAAAGGGTGGCTACGGCTCATTTACAAACAAGTAAAATAACGCCCATCGTTTTTAATAATAACGGTGGGCGTTATTTTTATGCTTTTATAATACAACCAAAATAACGCTTATTTCAATATAGATTATGCTTTATGGATGGTTATTCAGTTTGACTGAATAACATTTAAGGGTATGTTCAAATAAATGGGGGTAATTCTTATGAGAAGAGTACTGATTTCTGGTGGCACAGGCCTTGTTGGAAATAAAATTATAGATAACTTTAGCAATGCTGAATTTTACGTTTTAACACGTTCTGATAGAGATAATACGGATAACGTCACTTATATAAACTGGTCTGAAGATGATTATTTAAAAGAAGTGCCTGAAGTTGATGTTGTCATTAACTTAGCGGGTGCGAGTATTAGTCAATTTTGGACAGAAGAAAATAAAGAAAAAATTGTTAAGTCGCGAGTAGAATCTACACGTAAATTAAAGAACATTATCGATAGACAAGATGAAAAACCATTTTTAATCTCAGCGAGTGCAGTTGGATATTATCCAACTTCTCAGACTAACCGCTATGTGGAAGATGATAAATATGAGCCGTTTGATTTTTTATCTGAAACAGTACATGTATGGGAGAATGAAGCAAAGAAAATTGAAGATACAGGTGTAAAGACTGCGTACACGCGATTTGGTATTATCTTTTCAAAAGAAGGCGGCGCATTGCCATTAATTGCTTTACCGTACAAATTGTTTGTCGGGGGTAATATTGGTGATGGTCATCAGCCATATGCATTTGTGCACATTGAAGATCTCGTCCGTGCTTTAGAATTTATAGCAGATAAAGAATTGACAGGTGTGTTTAATATTACTGCACCATATCCAGCGACCCAAGAAATTGTAGGTAAAAGTATCGCGAAGACGATTAAACGTCCACACTTAATACCAGCACCAAAGCTGTTATTTGAAATGACACTTGGAGAGCAATCTAAACTTATTACTGAAGGACAACGTGCGTTACCTAAACGTTTAATTGAAGAAGGCTTTAAATTTAAATTTGAAACGGTTGAAGAAGCAATCAGTGATTTATATGGCAAGTGATCGAACAGGAGAAAAATTATGTTTCTAGCATGGAATGAAATTAAAAGAAATAAACTAAAATTTAGTTTAATAATAGGCGTACTCGTTTTAATTAGTTATTTACTATTCTTGCTTTCAGGACTCGCAAAAGGGCTTATCAATATGAATACTGAAGGAATAGATGACTGGCAGGCGGACGCTATCGTATTAAATAAAAACGCGAACGAGACGATTCAACAATCAAAATTTAATGTCTCGCTTGTTGATGATAAGTTTAAAGAAAGTGCACGACTCAAACAAACAGGTGTCATTGTTTCGAATAACGATAAAGAAGAAAATGCTATTTTCTTTGGTACAGAAGAGAACTCATTTTTAGTACCGAAGATAATTGAGGGAGAAACTCCACAGCATGAAAACGAAGTATTAATTGATAAATCCCTAAAAGAAAAAGGGTTTAAAGTTGGAGATAATCTAGAACTGACACAAGTTGATGAGGTATTAAAAGTCGTTGGAGTAACTGAAAGTGCAAAATTTAATGCCTCCCCTGTAATTTTTGGAGATTTTGATACTTTTTTAAAAATTAACCCAATGTTAAGTGAAGGTGAAACCAATGCAGTTGTCGTTAAAGATAAAGATTTTAATGATGTGAAATTAGATAATGATTTAGAAGTTTTAGCAATTGAAGATTTTATTGAAGAGCTCCCAGGCTATAAAGAACAAAATTTAACATTAAACTTTATGATAGGTTTTCTATTTGTCATATCGATGACAGTTATCGGTGTATTTCTATATGTTATTACATTACAAAAAATTAATTTATTTGGAGTGTTAAAAGCACAAGGGTTTACTAACGGTGACCTCGCAAAAGTGATGATATCACAAACGTTTATTCTATCAGCAATTGGTACAATTATCGGATTAATATTTACACTCATCACAGCGCTAGTACTTCCTGACATTGTTCCAATTAAATTTGAATATTCAACGCTTGCGTTATACGGAGCAATTTTAATCGTCGTTTCTTTACTCGGTAGTCTATTTTCAATATTTACAATAAGAAATATCGACCCCTTAGAAGCGATCGGATAGGAGAATATTATGTTAAAATTTGAAGAAGTCTCAAAAGAATTTAAAGATGGTAAAGAAATTATTGAAGCGGTTCAACCAGTTTCCTTAACTTTAAATAAAGGAGAATTAGTCGCAATTATTGGACCCTCTGGTTCAGGAAAAAGTACATTTTTAACGATGGCAGGCGCACTACAAAAGCCATCAAAAGGTATAATTTCAATTGATGATGAAAAAATCACTAATTTAAATGATAAAGAACTCGCAAAGTTGCGATTACAGAAAATAGGGTTTATACTTCAGACGTCAAACTTAGTGGATTTTCTAACAGTGTCACAGCAATTCGAGTTGTTAAAGAAATATAAAAAAGATGTTATATCTGACGAAAAGTTAGACCAGTTACTTAAACGACTCGATTTAGACAAAACAAAAAATCAATTACCATCAGAAATATCCGGTGGACAGCGACAAAGAGTTGCGATTGCTAAAGCTTTATATACAGATCCTGCGATTATATTAGCAGATGAACCAACCGCATCGCTGGATACAAATAATGCTTTAGAAGTAATGGAGATTTTACGTGAACTTACAAAAGAATACGATAAAATAACGATTATTGTGACGCATGATAATCGTCTCATTCAATATTCAGACCGTGTATTAGAAATGATTGATGGTAAGCTAACAGAGACAAAACAGTAGTATATGGAGGATATAGAATGTTTAGTGTTGATGAATCTTTGACCTTGAAAATAGTAATCGCTATATACTTTCTATTGTTATTAGTGATGACGATATTTCTTGGTCGTAAGGTGAAGACTTACGAAGATTATAATATCGCAAGTAGAAATGTATCGATGTTTCCACTTATACTGACCTTTGTTGGAACAGGAGTTGGCGGTGCGACGCTTCTAGGGTATACAGAAAATGGACGTGTACTCGGAATGGGACAAATGTGGATACATATAACAATGTTATTTGCGGTTATTGTACTTGCTTCATTCTTTTTAAAGAGAATCCGTTTAATCGGAGAAGAGTACAATATGGTCACAATTGGAGATTTCACTGCTTTGAAATACGGTGAAACGGCAAGAATCCCAACAGCAATTAGTTTCTTGTTTGCATATTGTTCAATGACAGGAATGCAGTTTGTTGCGATTGCATCTATTTTAAACTTAACCATCGGTTTAAATATGACTTTAGGGATTATTATAGGTTGGTTATTCTTAAGTTTTAAAACATATATTGGTGGATTAAAAGTAGTCGTATGGCAAGATGTTATACAAGGGTTACTACTTACAGTCGGTATTTTTATATTGCTTATAGGGGTACTACAACAATCAGGCAGTTATAGTCAAATGATTATAAATGCAGATTCAATGGGTGAAAAAGCAATGCTTAGCGTTATGAATATAACGCCGAAAGAAATACTCATTTACTTATTAACACTTGCATGCTATCAATTTATTAGACAAGACGTATGGCAAAGGATATGGGCAGCTAAAAGTTTAAATACAGCGAAAAATGCGTATTGGATCTCAATGGTTATTGCGATTCTTTTAGGTGCTATTACGATATTAATCGGTATTTATAGTAAATATGGTTTACACTTAGAAGTAGAAGAAACGTCGCTGACATTCTATTATGTCGTACAATCGGTATTTCCGTTCTCTCTTGTTATATTTATGATTGTAATATTACTTGCCGCTGTGATTTCAAGTGCGGATTCGTTCTTTATTGCAGGATCTTCATCTGTTGCGAACGATATAATTAAACCGAACGTCAAAACAAAAGATGATAAAAAGATGCTGAAATATAGTAGATTCTCAGTTGTTATCGTTTCTGTGATATCTCTTATCATGGCTTTAACGATACCTGGGCTTGTCAACTTAATGGTCACAGGGACAGCAATGTCAGTATCAGGATTACTTGTACCAGTTACAGCAGGGTTATTTATGAAACGTGTATCAAAAGAAGCTGGACTATATTCAATGTGGGTTGGACTCATTACAGCAGTCATTTGGCAGATTCTCAGTCATCCATTTGGACTCCACCCAATTATGATTGGACTACCAGTTTCACTAATTGTATTTATATTAGTTTCAAAAATGAATAAAAAAACAACGCCTACCGTTATAAATTAATAATGGTGGGCGTTATTATATTTCTCTAGGACTGTTGGAAAGCATTATTTATCAATATTTATTTGACCTCGTCATTTATTTGACCTCGTCAATTAATATAACGCATAGCGTTATAAATTCTCTGCCTCTTCTAAAATATACAGTCTGAGTCGATCGATCGTTTCTTTAATATCATCTTCTGTCGTTTCCGGATGAATCGTACACAGACGGAACACTTTTTTATTGTTTAGAGTCGTTGTATATGCAACACCGTATCCTGAGTCGGCAAGTTTTTTAGCTGCAAGGTTATTTAGATGATCATTTTCTTCATCAGTAAATGAGTCGTTATAATATCTGAAACTTAAAATAGATAGACTCGGCTGTGAGATAATTTCAAAGTTTTCGAGTGATTCTACGTAATCTTTTGTGTATTCTGCAAGTTCTTGACCATAGTCAATACGTCTTCTAAACTCATCTTCACCAACAACTTGTAACGTTAGCCATAATTTTACAGCGCGTGCTGGGCGTGTCAGTTCGATACCGAGCATCTCTGGATCGATAACGTCATCGTCTGATGTGATGTCGTCAAGATACTCTGCTTTTTCACCATAACTGTTAATGAGGTTGTCTTTATCTTTTACGATAATCATTGCACAACTATACGTTTGGAAGAGAAGTTTATGTGCATCCCACGTAACGCTATCAGAACGCTCGATCCCTTTAAATAACGCCTTACCTTTTGTAGATAATAAATGTGATGCACCGTATGCCCCATCGACGTGTTGCCAAATATTATATTCTTCACAAATATTTGCAATCGCATCGAAATCATCTACTGCACCGGTATTCGTTGTACCTGCAGTTGAAATAACGAGTGCTGGTATAAATCCGTTTTTCACGTCTTCTTCGATTGTCCTTTTTAGATGAGTAACGTTCATTGTAAAGTCTTCGTTATGATTAATGATACGTATATTATCCGCCGGGAATCCAGCTACATGTAAAGCCTTACGACCTGAGTGATGCGTTTGAGACGTTAAGTAAACGGTAGTTTGAGTGAGTTTGTCTAGCGTTACTTTTGCATCACGTGCTGTAACGACAGCCGTTAGATTCGCCATTGACCCACCCGATACAAAGACACCTCCGCTTGGCTTCACTTCATATCCAACTTTTTCTGCAAGATAGTTAATTAAATTACGCTCGATACTTATTGGTAACGTCGCGTTTTTAAAGTTCGAAGCATGGATATTATTTGCAGTTGTTAAAATATCACCTAACCATGATAATCGTGATGCTGGACCAGGGATAAACGAAAACGCACGTTTATGATTTGGACGATATAAATAAGTCAATACTTCGTTGTTTAACTCCGAAAGTACTTCATAAATATCCCTTCCAACTTTTGGAACCTCCATCTTTTCATACTTTTGAGTTAATTCTTTTGGTGCTTGTACAGTCGCTGGTAACTGACTGACATCTCGATTTAAGTATTTGTTGACCTCATCTCGAATTATCGTTTCTAGATCAAGGTTCGTTTCATTAAATGTCATTACATTCACCCTTTCGTAGTCATAAGTTGATTATAACTGACTATGATTTGTTAAATCTATTAATAATAAGATGTATAATAGTTGTAATCATTCTGTTTTTACTAAAAACTATAGGAAGATACGCTAAAAAATGCTAGAATAGAAATAAGACTGTATGTTTTATAATTAATATATTGTAAAGGAGTAATGAAATTGTTCGTTTTAGGTGCAGTAACAGATTGGCTTGTTATGGGATTCTTTATTGCAATTCCGGTATTCATGCTCTTTTTCCTAGTCGCACTCGTGCTTGAGGAAAATAGTTACAATAAGAAGAAAAATAAATAATCTGTCTAACTAAAGTTAGAAGATACTCCCCATAAAACATGCAGTATGCTGTATTGCTTTACGGGGAGTATTTTTATATTAAAAATTCGGGAGAAAACGATGAGAAAAATTCTATTATCAATGTGCTTAATACTCATCGCTGGTTGTTCAGCACAACCGGACGAGAAACCAAAAGAAACACCTGAAGAAAAAAATGAATCAATTGTTGAAGAAATTATTGATCTTGAAGAAGATTTTTATCAATTAGAGAAAAACAAAGATACGCTTAAATCTATAAAAGAGATCGACAAAGAAATTAACGAATCATATTATAGCAATAATTATACGTACAATAACCCTTTTATACGAGTTGATCCGTACGGTAATAGTCCGTTATCCGCATATGTAATGTTTAATACAGATGAACCGACGAAAGTAACGTATACCGTTACAGGGAAAACAAAAAACACGTCTTTTACTTATGAGTCATCAAACTACGAAGTACGTCATCAAATACCGATTGTTGGTTTGTATGCAGGAACGGTGAATGATGTTTTAATTACTGTAACAAATGAAAATGGCGAAGAACTTGAGCACCAAATAGAAATTGAAACAGATGAGTTAGATGAGGATTTCTACACTGTTGATACTGTTAAAGAAAAACAAATAAAAAGAACAGATGAACTGACGTTTGTAAAAGCAACAACTGGAGAATTGTTCGGAGTAGATCATGCAGGGGATATTCGTTTCGTACTTTCAAATATTTCGACAGAACTATTTGAATTCATTGAAGAAACGGGGCACTTTATATTAAATGTAACGCATGACGATACAAATACGATATTCAACGAGCTGATTGAGATTGATCCGATTGGAAAAATATATCGTGCGTATACGTACTCGCAGTCAAATTATGATGGAGGTCGACCGCTTCATGACGACGTTATAACGCTTGAAAATGGCAATGTACTGCTACTTACTCATAATAATGTTGATGAGCATAATTATGATGCTATGATAGAAGTTGACTGGGACAACGGTGAGATTGTGAATAATGTTAATTTTAAAGAAGTATTCCCTGAAGCGTTATATAAGTATCACGTCGGTGATGATTGGTTACACGTAAATAACGTCGACGTATCGGACGATTCATTAATCATTTCTTTCTTAAATCAAAATATCATTGCAAAAATGAGTTATCCAGAAAATAAAATAGAATGGATAATCACACGAGACGATAATTGGCCGAAAGAAGACGATGGGTTAGGTGAAAAGATTTTAAGTGCTGAAGGTGTCGACTTACCAATGTATCCATATAGTGTCGAAGTTTTACCGGATCAAGATAATAATGTTTCTACAATAGATGTATTAGTATTTGATAATTACGAGAGCGATATAGATCAATATAGTAGAGTAGTTCAATATCGTATATACCAATTAGAAGATAGAATTGAGGAAATTGACTCGTATCGTGAGCCGTTTTATAACAACGGAGGTAACGTATACTTTGAAGATGAAAATAATCGTGTATTCGTAACGTCTTCAATGTCGAGTGAAGAGAACCATATCACTTCTAACATTGTCGAACTTAGTCAAGAAAATAATGATGTTACATCTGAAATGCGTATTGAACGAGAGAAAGACGATAACCATGATTCTATCTATCGTGTGTATCGCATGCCGTTACTATCAGAAAACTATATAGTTGATGTATTAGTTGAGCCTGAAGAGTGATTTATAAGCAAATTTAATAATTGGAATGACAAAATTTAGTATATTGGTACATAGGAGTGATTATATGAATAATGAACTATACGAATTTATTAAAAATAAGGATTATCATTTAATTAGAGAAAGTATTTATAGTATCGCGATACTAGATAAAAGACCTGCGACAAAAGGCCATATTTTAGTCATGCCGAAGATGCCGATTGAAACATTTGGCGATATCGATAATAAAGTCGTACGCGGAGATCTAATGGCACTCATGCATAAAGTCGCGACGAAAGATATGGATAAAGATTATACGATCGTGTGCCATAACGGTGAATCTGCTGGCCAAACGGATTCACAAGTACACTTTCACTTTATCCCAAGAGATGACAAAGATAATTTAAACTTTGATCTACCTCATAACACTTCAATTAATGTAGATGAGGTTTTAGAAGATATAAAAGTGAAAAGAGCAGAAAAATTAAAATAACGAGAAGGAAACCCTTCTCGTTTTATTTTTGTTGAAAAACAGAACATACGTTCTTATAATAAAATCAAGGAGATGGTAAAGATGATCCTCGATTATAGAAATATTCCATACGAACAACTCGATTCAAACATCCCTATTGGCCGAGGGATGATTAAGTGGATGCCGTTTGCAACGATGCCTGAACAATACGAAAATGTAAATCAAATGATTCAAAATCAATTAAAAAAAGAGTATCCAAAGTTAACGGATGACGCACTTCAACATAATGAGCGCATGCTGCAATCATTGCTCGGTAAAAGAGCCATTATTCGGTATTGGGCGAATGGGTATGAGATGATGATTGAATGTACGGTAGAAAGTATTATCAAAGAAACGAATATGATTATGGTGAATAAAGATAATTCTCTACTCCCGATTTATTTTTATCACATTTATGAGGTTGAACAAGGTAGTAATTTATGGGCATAAAAAAGTGGCGCCTGAAAGGTGCCACTTAATTGGTTCTATGACTCTAATCGACTGAGTCGACTTGTAAGAGCTTTGTATTTTGGTGATTTTTCTTTTATCCAGAATAGTAATAAGATAAATAACATCGCACTCACAAGCATTGCGAGTAATACGTATATGACTGTACTAAATTCGTGATCGAATGCCTGGTTGAATATTGCTGTTCTGTAACCGATGACTGTATAAGACATTGGTAAGAATTCATATAGTTTTTGGTAAATCGCGTTTGTCGTTTCGATTGGGAATGTTCCCCCACTCGCTGATAATTGAACGATGAGTAAGATGATACTTAAGAATTTACCGAAGTTACCGAATAATGTAACTAACGCACCAATCATCGTAATAGATAATAACGCCCATACATAGTTGAGTAGGAAGAATCTCCAGTTACTACCGATATCGACTTGCATAATGAAGTCAACGACAATCGTAATGAGTGATGAGATGATTAATGCATGTACCATATATAGGAGCATACGGCTGACCCATGCTTTAAATACACCAGTATGTTCATCAAATATTTTGTTGTTTGGATAGACGACGTTAAACGTAATTGATCCAATGAATAAGCTAATTGCAACGATTAACGGTGCAAAGCTTTGTCCGTAGTTTTGAGTCTTAACTACGTTATTCGTTTCTAAATGAACGGGTTGTGCGATATCTTTTGCACCCGCTTCAGTAAACGCTAGGTTTTCTTCCTCGATTTTATCGAGTACTTTTTTAAATTGCGTATTAATTTCGTTTAATGAGTCTGAAAGCTGTTGTGAACCTTGTTGTAACTCACCTAAACCGTTATTTAATTGTCCCATTCCATTAGCTAATTCGTTCGCGCCATTTGCTGCTTCGCTTGCTCCTTGAGCAAGTCGATTTGCTCCACCACTTATTTCGCTAGCACCTTGCTCTAATTGACCTTGTGCCTGGACGAGCTGTTGTCCTGCAGGACCTAAGTTTGGTGCAATTTGCTCTAGTTGTGCAGTCATTTGTTGCTCACCTTGGTAGAGCTGACCAGCTCCTCCACTTAACTGATTTGCACCATCATTGAGTTGTCCGATACCATTGTTTAATTCATTTGCTCCTTGAGATAGTTGTCCTGAAGCGTTATGTGCTTCAATAAGACCAGCATTTAATTCATCTGCTCCATCTGTCAGTTGCTGAATTGCATCTTGCGCGTCTTTACTGTCTGACTCTACAGAGTTTAGTTGATCGACAATCGCTGTAATATAATTATCAGTAATTTCTTTACGTACTTCTTCGATAATGAAATGTCCTACTTGCTCTGACATGAGAGAACCGATGAAGTTATGTCCAGGGTTTAAGTTCAGAGACATTTCAACTTGCTCAGGATTATCCGTTAAGAAGGACGTCGCTTTTTTAGACGTGTCTTCAGGAATCACGATATATCCGTACGTATCTCCTTTTTGTAACGCTTTTTTCGCAGTATCTAAATCAGTAAACTGCCAATCTAAACGATCTTCCTCTTTTAATTCTTCTATTAAAGAATCACCGACATGGATTTCCTCGTGACCTTTGTCTTCGTTTACGATGTGAAATTTCATCTCTTCAGTATTTTCATATGGATTCCACATTGCACCTAAAAAGATAACAGCATATATAAATGGAAGTGTTGAAACGACTAGAAGAGAAATTAATAACACAGGCGTTTTCCGTATAAACTTAAAATCTCTTAACATTTAATCACCTTTACTTTTTAATTTCCGTCAAAATGATGAGTACAATAAAACATTATAATACGCAGTGAGTCGAATTACAAGAATTTTAATCAACATAGTGTATAATATTATACAAAGAATAAAACAGGAGCGATAGAAATGAAAAAAATGGATTTGCGAGTGATCAAGACGTTAAAACGTATCGATGAATCAATCGTCGAGCTACTTCGTGAGAAAAGTTTTGAAGATATCACGGTAAAAGACATTTGCGAACATGCGATGATTAACCGTGGAACATTTTATAGCCATTATAAAGATAAATACGATCTCATTGACTCATATCAAAAAGAGTTAATGATTGGTGTGGAGGATGTGCTATATAGAAGTAAGGAAGTAACTCAAAAAGAAGAAGAAATGAAAAAGATACTTGAAGGGTTATTTGTATATATCGAAGACCATAAAGATAAAATATTCGCAACGGCAATTGCAGTCGGTCGATTACAATTTATAGAGGAGTTCTCAAAATATACGTATAAATTTTATGAGGCGAAACAAAAAGAGTATGGTATTACAATCGCTCAAGATAATTTTAGAAATTATCTTATTACGTATATGTCCAATGCACATATCGGTATTATACATCGTTGGTTAGAAGGTGGTTGTAAAGAATCGCCAAAAGAGATGGCTAATACCGTAGAGAAAATTACAGTGAACGGAATTTTTAAATCACTTTTAGTAAATGAAGAAGTAGTTATATAAAGGAGTGCCTAGAAGGTGCTCTTTTTTATATACATTTTAATTATTCAAAAAAATTAAAATCTTTTAACTATTTCATGAAAAGGTATTGTAAACGGAGAGAAAAAGGTATACGATACTTAAATGACTCATATCAATTTTATAAAAATGAATGTCAAAAATAAGAAAAGGAGGAGTCAATATGTCCAACAATGAAATGGACCGTGGTCTAAAAGCACGTCACGTCTCTATGATTGCGATTGGTGGTGCGATTGGAACAGGGTTATTTGTCGCGACAGGTGGTGTAATATCTCAAGCTGGACCCGGAGGGGCTTTACTTGCATATTTAATTATCGGTGTCATGCTTTACTTTTTAATGAGTACTATCGGGGAGCTTGCGACGTTTTATCCAGTGTCAGGTGCATTTAGTGCGTTCTCGACGCGTTTTATCGATCCATCGGTTGGGTTTGCAATCGGTTGGTTATATTTAATTATCGGCGTATTAGTATCTGCGGTTGACATAATCGTTGCTGCAAACGTAATTACGTTTTGGGAAGCGATGCAGTTTCTTTCACCATTTGGCTGGGGTATCGTATTTTTCATTATCATCGTATTACTAAATATATTTACAGTAAAACTTTATGGTGAAGCGGAATATTGGCTTTCTCTTATAAAAGTTACTACGATTTTTGTATTTATCGTATTCGGTGTGTTAATGATTTTTGGAATCCTTGGTGGTGAAACGTACGGCTTTAAAAACTACACAATTGGAGAAGCTCCGTTCGTTGGTGGCTTTGCTGGATTCTTTAGTGTACTACTTATAGCTGGTTTCTCTGTCGGAGGTACTGAAGTTGTTGCAGTCACTGCTGGAGAATCTGACGAACCAGAAAAATCGATGCCTAAAGCAGTAAAGCAAGTGTTTTGGAGAATACTTATATTCTATATCGGTTCAATTGCAGTCATTTCAGCGATTTTACCATACACAGATCCGATGTTATTAAACGAATCCGGATCAGTAAACCAAAGTCCGTTTACAATTGTTTTCGATAGAATTGGTATTGCATTTGCTGCGTCTGTCATAAACGCAGTTGTTTTAACAGCATTACTTTCAGCATCGAACTCGATGTTATACACAGCAAGTAGAATGTTATATTCACTCGCAAATAATAAGCAAGCACCAGCATTTTTAGGAAAAGTTAACGAACGTACACGTTCTCCGCTTTCAGCGGTCATTACAGTAATCGTTGCCGTGTTTTTAATTATTGTATTTTCTAACTTCAAAGAAAATGCGATTTTCTTCTTATTAGAACTCGTTGGATCGCTGATCATTGTGGTTTGGGGCTCTAACGTTTGGGCGCAAATTCGATTACGTAAAGCAATCAAAGTACAAGGAAAAAATGTAGAAGACGTCTTACCATTTGTCGGTAAAGGGTATGTGATTGGTAAAATAGTTGTGATTGGAGTGCTACTCTTACTATTCGCAGGTGGGGCTATTCCACACTTATTAAACTTAAACTTTAAAAATGTCTTTGGACATTTCTTACCGTTTATATTATTTGGAGCAGCAATTGTTATTCATAAGTTAATAACAGGTAGTAAAATGGTCAAGCTGTCTGAGATAGACTTAGAACGTAAACGCACAGAATAATCTTAAAGAGTACTGATCTTTCAGTACTCTTTTTTAGAGGTGAAACGATGATTATTACGACGCCATTAAAGTACGATGCAGCACTGCGCGATGAGACTATTGAGTTAGGAAAAAAGTACAATATAGAATTTGTTGAGCGTTATAAACAAAGCGTGAAACAACTAAGGTCTAGAAGTAACGATATACTCATTATCGGAAAAGAAAAAGTACAGTATATATCAGAAGAAGGTACATTCACGTATCATCCGAATTTTGCTCAAGTCCGATTACGACGCTTACTAAAAGGTGAAGACGATCCATTTTTAGAAGCCACAAATCTAAGAAAGAACGATAAAATATTGGACTGCACAATGGGACTCGCATCAGACAGCTTAATCGCAGCCCATGTAACGGATAGTGTTACATCTCTCGAGTCCGTTCGTAGCATATATTTGACTGTGTCTATAGGGTTAATAAAATATCGCTATACGTTACAACAATTAGAGAAGGCTTCAAAGCGTTTAACAACATATAATGTAGACGCATATTCATACTTAAAAGAACAACCAGAAAATAGTTATGACGTCGTCTATTTCGACCCGATGTACGATGAAGCGGTACAATCTGAAGGTATAGACTCATTAAAGCAACATGCAAACTATGCAAATTTAACAGAAGAAATAATTGAAGAGGCAAAACGTGTGGCAGCTAAAAGAGTTGTTTTAAAAGCGCATTATAATAGTCCCTTATTTAAACAATTTGGATTTATGCAATGCATTCGTAAAAACACCGTATCGCATTATGGAGTTTTACTCACATCATAAAGACTTTATTTTTCCTTCATACGTTTAATAATAGAATCGATTGATATTAATCTGTATAATGGAAATTGATATAATATTTCGTTTGCAATAGTTATTTTGAAGTGCATAAAAGAATTTAAATATAAGGAGATTATTATGAAGATAGCATACATTATCGATAGTACAGCGGATCTCGATCCAGCTTATGAAAATCACCCAGATATTTATCGAGTGAGTCTTCACGTGACATATGAAAATGGCGACGTGATTGAGGACTCTAAAGATGAAACTAAAATTCAAGAATTTTACAGAAGGTTAAAAAAAGAAAAGACGCCACCAAAGTCATCACAGCCATCGCCTCAAGCGTTTATGGACGTATTAGATAAAATCGTCGAAAAAGGCTATGACGCAGTGATTGGTATTACTTTATCTGCAAAACTTAGTGGAACGTTCCAAACGATGCAGATGATTATGGAAGAATATAAAGACAAGATTCAAGTGTATCCAATCAACTCTGAAAACACATCTTACGTCATCGGTAGTATGGTCGAACAAGCGATGGAACTTGATGAATCAGGTGTTGAAATTGACAAGATTATCGAGCACTTAAAGTGGGTGGCAAGTGAATCAGAGGTATATTTACTCGTTAAAGATTTACACAACCTCGTAAAAGGTGGTCGTCTCGGTTCTGCATCGGCAGTTCTCGGCTCGTTATTACGCATTCGTCCAATTATGAAGTTTGATAACGATGAAGGCGTTAAGTTATATGAAAAAGTACGAACAGATCGTCGTGTCATGGCAAAATGGGTGGAAATATTAGTTGAAAAGTATGAACACTTTAAGGGGAATTTAGATGTCGTAGTTGTTCACGGTGACGTGGAACAAGACGCATTAAAAATTGTGGAAAACTTTAAAGAAAAGTTTCCGGATATTAAATACCACGTTTATTACTTAGGATCAGTACTTGGAGTACATGGTGGTAATGGCGCAATTGGTATGGCATTTATTCCAAATCAATACGAAAAATAATATAAAAGGCACGTTTCCTAAACTTAGGGAACGTGCCTTTGTTATTATTTTCTTAATGATGCTAAGAAACTTAAAATTGAAAGTGATGCAAGTTTAAGTGATGATTTTGACTCATCAAAGCTATCTCCAGCTAAGTAGTGCTTTACAGCTGCCGCACTCATAACGATCGATGCCATTAACGCACCGAGGCGTCCGAATGTTTTACTAACTAGTGATAAGCTCATTAACACTGCGCCGACACTTTCTAAGTAGCCAGCAATTAACATTTCTCTGGAGTTTACATTGAATTTTTTCTCAAAGTCTTCTCCAAGTTCACCGTTCGCTCTTACTTTATTTACACCTGACTGGTAGATGTTTGATGCAACGTACCAGTTAATAATATGTCTAAACATAATTGTCCACTCCTTCTAATTGTCTATTATACAATGTATCCAATTCATACGTATGTTAAACGCTCTAAAACAAAATTAATACAAAATATGTAATAATCGATAGTAAACTCGATGTGACTAAGAGAGATACCATCGGTGCTTTTGCTTTGTTAAAGAGAGTTTTAAACGAAACGTTTAAACCGAGGCCAACCATTGCCATAATCATAAAGAACTTCGCTATTTCGTCAACGATACTCGACACATTGCTCGGAATATCTATAAACGTATTGACGACAGCAAGTAATAAAAAGCCGATTAAAAAATATGGGAAATTCACTTTTTGTCTATCATTCGTGCTGTTATTTCGCTTTGACCATATGTACATTAATGCAAAGCTCACCGGCACGAGTAAAAATACACGAGACAATTTTGCGAGTAACGCATACGCGAGACTATCGTCACTTACTCCACCTGCTAATACGACTTGTGCAATTTCATGTAAGCTGATTCCAGCCCACATGCCGTACACTGTGTCTGTCATTGAAACGACCGGGTATAAGAATGTGTAAATGAGTGCGAAAAACGTCCCGACGAGCGATATTAAACCGATGCTAATCGCTGTGTCTTCTTCATCACTTTTAATAATCGACGATACCGCACCGATCGCAGCGGCACCGCATATGCCTGTACCAAATCCAAGTAATAACGCGATGTCTTCATTACCTTTAAGTAGCTTATTGATGAACATTAATAGGAACACACTAAAAAGAATTACGAAAACACCACCGACGAGTAGCCATAGACCATCAGTTGCGATTGTATATAAGTTAAGTTTTAGTCCGTATAAAATAATCGCGACACGTAGTAACTTTTTAGATACGAACGTAATGCCGTCGGATAATAGTTCTGGGTAACCTAGAGTATTTCTGTAAATCATAGAGATAATAATCGCAATTGCAAGTGCACCAATACTCGATAGTAACGGTAGTTGAGCGAGTATATAACTGATTGAAGCAATTAGTATTGTAAATAAAATGCCATATGTAAATAACTTTTTATTTTTCATAGGTTCCCCCTCCTATACTTAATATTATAATCTAATAATATCTATACTTGGTCAACATGTTAAATGTGTTATAACGTAGCTTTAATATGATAAACTAGAACTGTTAACACTCATAAAGGAGACATCTATATGAAAGTCGCACTATTTGATTTTGACGGAACACTTTATCCATATGAAACGTTCCAAACACTTCGATACCATATGCGTGACAATCCAAAATATAAAAAGTACTATAAACACTTTGTTCGTCGCTTTGCACCGACGTATTTTGGGCACAAATTAAAACTCGTTCCAGAACTCCAATTTCAAAATAAAGCATTAGAATCCTATATTTATGCATTTAAAGGTGCTTCTAAAGATGAAGTGGAGACATTTTTCAGTGAAGTCGGAGAAGCGATGAGAGAACAGTTAAACCAAACGGTGGTCGAAAGGCTACAATGGTTACGTGATAACGACTACTATACGATTTTAATTTCAGGTGCATTTCAACCGATGTTAAAGGCGATGTTTAAAGATGAATTTAGCCACATTATCGGTTCAGAAGTGAATTACAATAAGAAGGGCATCCTATCGACTAAAATACCATTTGTACGAGTATTTGGTGCGAGGAAAATCGATTTAATTCGTAATCATTTAAAACATAATAATGTCGACTGGGATAAAAGCCATGCATATAGTGATAGTGCGACGGATTTAAGTATGTTAAAGCTCGTAGGGCATCCAGTCGTAGTGAAACCAGATGCGAACCTTAAAATTATCGCGAACAAAAATGGTTGGGAAATTTTAAATTAAAGGATGATATAACTATGTCATTAATCAACATCAGTGAATCAGAACTATATCCGACAGAGTCATTCGGACCTGCGGTCGAAGGTACGTTGATTTATAATGTACAAGGACAAGCAGAGTGGGAAGGTGCATTCATTACAACGAATGAACGTCTTATAATGAATGTCAATATGAACGGTGAAGCATACCGCAGAGTATTTGATTATAAAGATATAAAAGACGTATATCAGAATGAGCACGGGCTATTTATTGAATTCCCTGAAGGGATGGGGAAAATAGCACTCGTAGACACGAAAACAGGCAATGAAGAGACATTTGTTGAATATGTTAAAAAGAAGTTAGGTTAACTTAAAAAAGATAAGTTCTAGGCTTTTATAACGATATTGAGACATATATAATAATAATTGAATATGAAATAGGGAGATCGATTCAATATGGCAAATGAGGAGAAGAAAAATGTAGTCCTTATTGGGGGCGGCATTATGAGTGCAACGCTAGGTGCGCTCATTAAAGAGTTAGAACCAAGCTGGAATATTAAGATGTTTGAAACGCTAGAAGCTCCTGCTCTAGAAAGTTCAAGTCCATGGAACAACGCAGGTACAGGGCACTCAGCACTATGTGAGTTAAACTACACACCAGAAGACGCTAACGGCAACGTTGACATTACTAAAGCGGTAAACGTCAATGAAAAATGGCAAACGTCATTACAATATTGGGCACATTTAGTAAATTCAGGTCAGTTAAAAGCCCCAGAAAAATTTATTAAAAAAGTACCGCACTTAAGCTACGTCGAAGGTAAAGAAAACGTGGCATTTTTAAAGAAACGTCAAGAACTATTAAAAGACCATCCATTATTTGAAGGTATGGAATTTAGCAGTGATAAAGAAACGTTAGAACAGTGGATGCCGCTTATGATGGGAGGACGCGAGTCATTCGATGACATCGCTGCAACGTATATCGATAAAGGTACAGACGTTAACTTTGGAGAGTTAACGAAGCAATTATTCGATAATCTAGAAGAACAAGGCGCCTCATTACAATATAAACATGAAGTCGTAGATTTAAAGAGAATTGACGACAGTAAATGGGAAGTTCAAGTGAAAGATTTAACGACTGGGAGATCAGAATTCCATATTGCGGACTTCGTATTTATCGGTGCAGGTGGCGGAAGTTTACCACTGTTACAAAAGACAAAATTACCAGAGTCTAAAAACATCGGTGGTTTCCCAGTGAGTGGACTTTTCCTCGTCTGTCAAGATGAAGAGATCGTTAACCAACATGAAGGAAAAGTATACGGTAAAGCAAAAGTTGGTGCCCCACCAATGTCAGTACCACACTTAGACACACGTTATATCGATGGTAAGAAATCATTACTGTTCGGACCGTTCGCAGGATTTTCTCCGAAGTTCTTAAAAACAGGGTCATACTTCGATTTAATTGCTTCTGTAAAACCAAACAACGTGTTTACAATGCTTGCTTCAGGAGCGAAAGAAATTCCATTAACAAAATATTTAATTAGCCAATTATTACTATCAGACAACGATAGAATTGAAGAGTTAAGAGAGTTCGTTCCAACAGCGAAAAAAGAAGATTGGGATACAATCATAGCAGGACAACGTGTTCAAGTCATTAAAGATACAGACAAAGGAAAAGGAACATTAATGTTCGGAACAGAAACAATCGTTTCTGAAGACGGAACTGTCGCAGCGTTACTCGGAGCATCACCAGGTGCTTCAACATCAACTGATGCGATGATCAACGTATTAAAACACTCATTTAAAGATTCGTTTGAAAAGTGGGAAGTGGAACTTAAAAAGATGATTCCATCTTATGGTAAAAAACTTTCAGACGAAAGAGATTTATATAACGTCATTGACAAAGAAGTACGTGAAGTACTAAAGATTAACTAAAATAACGCCTAGCGATACTAAGTCGTTAGGCTTTTTGTTGGATTCTCTAGAAAGTTATAACGCTATCGGTTATAATATAATAACGATAGAAATAACGATAGGAGAGACGACAATGCAAACACCAGTGTATTATTCAACGGCACAAGTGACAGATATGGTCGAATTGTCTGATCAAAATGTACGTAAATACTTCCGTATGCTAGAAGAACGTGGATATGAAGTAACACGTGACGAATACCAACGACGTCTATTTTCTCAAAATGACGTACTTATATTACAAGAGATGATCAAAATCTCTAAAGAACCCGGATATACGCTAGAGCTCGCTGCAGATGAAGTATTAAAACAAGCAGACGATATTATAGAAAAAAATAAAGAAGAGAAAAATGACGTTGCGTCGAATGAAGAGGTACTAAAAGCACTACGACTCGTCGTCGATAAGTTAGAAGAAATGCGTCAGGAAAACGTAGAACTTCATCAAAATATTAAAACGCTCGTATCACGACTCGACCGTTATGACGAAAATCTACTCGATACGAAAGAGCAACAACAACTCCTCGTATCAGAAGTATCTTCTATTAAAGAAGACCTTCAACATTCTGCTGAGAAAGTAGAATCTGATAATAAAGACCTAGAAGAAATAGAAGCATCGATTCCAAAAGAAGAAACAAAAGAAGAGCCATCAGAAGTAGAAGAAACTGAAGAAGTTAAAGATGAGTCTGAAGAGATAAAAGAAGAAATTCAAGAAGAATCAAAAACTGAAAGCGAAGATAATCGAGATAGTTACGATATGAATGATTATCAACC
>NZ_KV820785.1:32176-38946 GCF_001815515.1 Nosocomiicoccus sp. HMSC059G07 | reverse complement strand
TCTCAAGTGACATTTACTCCAGAGAAAAAGAAAAAAGGGTTTCTCGCACGATTATTCGGAGGTTAAGTATTATTTGTTTCACATGAAACGTGTTACAATACTTAAGACATTATTGTGTGGACGTAATATTATGACTGCCACTTTTAGTGGCAGTTTTTTTGCAGTTAGATAGGAGGATTGTTTGTGATTATTCACATTTCACAAAACGCATGTGAAAACCAAATCGATGAAATTACACAGTTCGTTGAGTCGATGGGCTTAAATGCACATCGTTCCAACGGTTCAAATAGAATTATTTTAGGCTTAACAGGAGACGTATCTAAGGTAGATGTGAACACGCTGAAAAAATATCATATCGTAGAAGGTGTATATCGTATTACCGCGCCTTATAAAAAAGCAAACCGTCAATTCCATGAAAAAGACAGTATTATCGATATTGATGGTGTTAAAGTTGGAGGATCACACTTTTTAATGTGTGCGGGGCCTTGTTCTGTTGAGAACGAGACGGATACAATAGAACTCGCTAAACAGCTAAAAGCATCTGGTGCGAACGCGTTAAGAGGTGGAGCATTTAAACCAAGAACGTCACCTTATAGTTTCCAAGGGCTTGGCGTAGAAGGTTTAAAAATCTTAAATGAAGCGAAAAAAGAAACGGGACTTCCAATCGTTTCAGAACTTATGGGAACAGAACATTTAGATACATTTGTTGACATGGTTGACGTCATTCAAATCGGTGCACGTAATATGCAGAACTTTGATCTATTAAAAGCAATCGGCCAAACAGATAAACCAATTCTTTTAAAGCGCGGTATGTCAGCAAAAATTGAAGAATGGTTAATGAGTGCAGAATATATATTAGCAGGTGGCAATAAAAACGTTATTTTCTGTGAGCGCGGTATCCGTACGTTTGAAGATGCAACTCGTAATACGCTAGATATTCAAGCAGTACCTGTTGTACAAAAAGAGTCACATTTACCAATCGTCGTCGATCCATCTCATGCAGCAGGTATTCGTTACGTCATTCCGTCAATGGCAAAAGCAGCGGTAATGGCAGGGGCTAATGGACTTCAAATCGAAGTGCACCAAAATCCTGAAAAAGCATGGAGTGATGGTCAACAATCGTTAACACCTGAAGAGTTTAGTGATTTAATGTCGACGATACAATTATTGCTCCAAATGGAAGGCAAGACATTATAAGCCTATAAGTGCTATAGTCATGTTTTAATTAAAGGAGAGTTATGAATAAATCAATTCAAAGCCACGCGATGGTCATTATGATGTTAATCGTTATCGTGACATTTATAATCGCATTTATCGTTTCGATGAGTTACTTAGTGGAATCGGAGGACGAGCCTTTGTATACATTTGAAGAAGCGTTACAACTACAATTAAATAATGGAACAGAAGATTTAAAATTTGATTCGGGCTACCTTGTACCTGCGACAGATGAAGATATTAAAAATGCTATGGACCCTAAACACCAAGGCGTATTTCAGTTTGTACAACTAGATAATCAGTCAAAAATCTCTGTTGAAGATGCTAATGAATTGTTAAAAGACTCAGGTGTTTTAAAAGATACTGGTGAATTTTTTGTTCAGGCAGAAAAAGAATATAATGTGAATGCATTATATTTAATAGCACATGCAAAAATAGAAACAGGTAACGGAAAGTCAGAGCTCGCAAAAGGAATTAAAGTTGATGGAACTACGTACTATAATTACTTTGGGATTGGAGCATTTGATATCGGGGCGATAAAAACAGGAAGCAGTTATGCCAAAAAAGCAAATTGGGATTCAAAAGAGAACGCAATTCTCGGTGGTGCGAAATTTATTAAAGAGCATTATTTTGATAATAATCAAGTAACGCTCTACGATATGAGATGGAATCCAAACTCGCCAGGAACGCATTTATATGCGACGGATATAAAATGGCCAGATTCTATTGCTAGAGTGTTAGAATCACATTACGAAGCAGTACAATTAAAGCCGGATTTTATAGAGAAAGACATATATAAAGAGGAGTAACGCTATGCGTTACTCCTCTTTTGCTCCGATCACTCTATTCGGATGGCTATAAATATTGAATCCACCACGTCTAATAAAACCGACTGCCGTTATATTTAAATCTTCAGCAAGGCGAAGCGCCAGGTCCGTCGGTGCCGATTTAGACAATACAATTCCGACTCCGATTTTAGACACTTTCGTTAATACTTCAGAAGACATTCTTCCACTAAAAATAATCACTTTGTCGTGAACGGTAATACCGTTTTTTAAGCAATAGCCGTAAAGTTTATCGAGTGCGTTATGTCGACCGATATCTCCACGTTGTACGATGATTCCGTCAGGTGAAGCAATACTCGCGTTATGAATACCGCCAGTTTCTTTAAAGACGTCAGACGTATTTTGCATCGTCTCCATAAGGTCAACAATCTGCTCTGGTGTCACTTTCGTTTTAGACATCGATACTTTTGACATTTCCATATCACTTTGGAAATAGAACTGACGACTTTTCCCGCAACATGACCCGAGAACGCGTTTTGTAAAGCTGAACACATCAATCGGAATTTCTCGAGTTGTTTCAATGTGACAAAAACCACCACGGTCATCGATGTTCATCGTTTTAATATCGTTAAATGAACGAATTACTCCTTCAGAAGCTAAAAAACCGATGACTAATTCTTCGAGATGGTCTGGTGTACAAACGAGTGTTGCAAACTCTGTGTCATTGATGTAAATCGTTAATGGAAACTCTGTAGCGACCTTGTCAGTTAACGTTTCGAATGCATTATTTTTATATTTTATAATCGTTTCATTTGAAATGATATTCAATTTAATTAACCCCTAAAAAATATATTGTAAACCCTTACTTACAGTTATATAATTCTAATTATACTTGATTGACAACTTTGTGAAAAGGAAGTAAGGGGGAAACACAATGTCAACAACGAAAAATCGCTGCTCATAGCACTGGCCGGTGTAGCTTTACATATTTCTATCGGGTCTGTTTATGCGTGGAGTGTATTTACTCAACCATTACAAGACAAAATTGGTTGGACGTTAAGTGAAGTATCGCTAATTTTTAGTATCGCGATATTTTTCTTAGGAACATCTGCAGCATTTATGGGTCACTTTGTTGAAGCGAGAGGACCAAGAGCATCAGGTTTAATCTCAACGATATTCTTCGCATCTGGTTTAATCGTTTCTGGGTTTGCCGTACAGATTGAAAGTCTTTGGTTACTATATCTTGGTTACGGTGTCCTCGGTGGTATTGGACTCGGTATCGGGTACATTACACCAGTTTCAACTTTAGTTAAATGGTTCCCAGATCGACGTGGAATGGCGACAGGTCTTGCAATTATGGGATTCGGATTTGCAGCGATGATCGCAAGTCCAGTAATGGGGTACTTAATCGATTCAGTTGGAATCGCAAACACGTTTTACATAATGGGTGCGACATACTTCGTAATTATGCTTTCAGCGAGTCTCTATATCGAAAGACCACCTGAAGGTTACCACCCATCAGGTGTTCCATTAGAAGAACAACCAGAGCAAAAGAAAGACTACGTGCAACTTGTTGCGAACGAAGCAATTAAAACACGTCGATTCTATTTCTTATGGTTAATGTTATTCATAAATATTACGTGTGGAATCGCGATATTAGCAGTTGCAAGTCCAATGGGACAAGAAGTTGCAGGTTTATCTGTAAAGAGTGCGGCACTGATGGTAGGAATTATGGGAGTATTTAACGGTGCAGGACGCTTAGTTTGGGCAAGTATCTCAGACTATATCGGTCGACCAAATGTGTATACTGTATACTTCATCATTCAAATCGTCGTATTTGCGTTACTACCGTTTACAACAAACGGCGTACTATTCATGATTATGTTATTCATCATGATTTCTTGTTACGGTGGAGGATTCTCAGCAATTCCAGCGTATATCGCTGACTTGTTCGGTACAAAACAACTCGGTGCAATCCACGGATATATTTTAACAGCTTGGGCACTTGCAGGTTTAGTTGGACCATTTATCGTAGCAAAAATTTACGAAGCAACACAAAGTTACGACATGACATTATACATTTTCGTTGCGATGTTTGTCGTAGCGTTAATAATTTCGATTCTCATCCGCTCAGATATTGCTAAAATTAAAAGAGAATCAGAGTTAAACAACTAAACAAGCGAATCAGTTTAGACGAATTAAATCATTCATCATTCCTACCCTATATTGTGTATAATATAGGGTAGAAATATTTTGAGGGGGAAATATAATGGGCAAAACATTACATCCAGGTCCAATTAATAAGACAAAACGCTGGGACCCCAAATTATGGGTAAGTCCAATTCCATTTGGATTAACTAAAGTTAAACCACATCATATGAGAGATACAGCCAAAATCGTATGGAAAAATAGAGATAACTTAAACTACGCCAAAAACATCATTTTAAAAGGTGTATGTGACGGGTGTGCATTAGGTGTGTCTGGTCTTCAAGACCAAACGTTAAACGGTCCACATATGTGTACGACACGTTTTAACGTATTACGTTTAAATACTGCACCACCAATTGACCCAGAGTTTTTACACCAAGATATCGATGAGTTACGCAAATACTCAAGTCGTGAGCTCCGTGAAAAAGGAAGAATTCCTTATCCGATGATCCGCCGTAAAGGCGAGCGTCGTTTTACACGTATTTCTTGGGATGAGGCAATGGAGCAAATTTCAGATAAAATGCGTGAATTAGATCCGAAACAATACGCGTTTTACTTAACGAGTCGTGGGATTACAAACGAATCGTACTATGTAGCAGCTAAAATAGCGCGTTTCTTAGGTACAAACCATATCGACAACGCCTCACGTATTTGTCACTCACCATCTAAATCAGCGCTAATGCGCTCAATTGGTGTTGGTGCCTCAACTTGTAACTATCAAGACTGGCTAGGTACAGATGTACTAGTATTCTGGGGATCTGTTGCATCTAACGCATCACCAGTATCAACGAAGTACATGATGGAAGCAAAAAAACGTGGTACGAAAATTATCGTAATTAACCCGTACCGTGAACCAGCACTCGAAAACTACTGGGTACCATCAGTTGCTGAATCTGCATTATTCGGAACGAAAATTGCAGATGAATTCTACGAAGTAAATATCGGTGGAGATATTGCTTTAATGCACGGTATCATGAAGCATTGGTTTGATATGGAGGAAGCACGTGAAGGTGCTGCAATTAACCATGAATTTATTAAAGACCATGTAAATAACTACGAAGACTTAGTAGAAAACGTGAAATCTCAAGACTGGGATGAAATTGTTAAGTCTTCAGGTGTTTCTAAGAGCGATATTATCGAACTTTCTGAAACACTTGCGCACGCAAAAACAGGTGTTATGGTCTGGGCGCTCGGTTTAACGATGCACTCACACGCAACAGATAACATCTCACAAGTTGCGAACATCGCGTTATTACGTGGATGGTTAGGTAAAAAACATTGCGGATTAATGCCACTACGTGGACACTCAAGTGTACAAGGTTCAGGAGAAATGGGTGCAGATCCATTCTCACTTCCTGGTGGAGGATTTGACGATAAAAACGTCGAAAGAATCGAGAAGTTATGGGGCTTTGACTTACCAAACTGGCCTGGAGATACAGTCGGTGTAACGATTGAAAACGCAATGTTAGACGAAGACAACGAAAGAAAACTAAAACTATACTATATGTCAGGTGGTAACTTCTTAGAGACGATGCCAAACCCTGACTTTGTAGAACAAGCTTTAGCTAACTTAGATATTCGTGTGCACCAAGATATTATTTTAAATACGTCTACACTCGTCGATGCAAAAGAAGCAGTCATCGTATTACCAGCGAAAACTCGTTACGAGCAAGACGGCGGTGGTTTATCGACATCTACAGAGCGTATGGTTTACTTCTCCCCTGAAATTGAAGGAAACCGTAATAGAATCGAAGAAGCACGTAGTGAGTGGCAGATCTATGTCGATCTCGCTAAACGTGTGAAACCTGAAGATAGTCATTTAATCGACTTTAAATCAGGACAAGAGATTCGTAACGAAATCGCAAAAGGTAACCCTGCATATGATGGGGTACAGTACTTAACTAAAGCAGGAGACGTTTACCAATATGGTGGTGCTTGGTTATGTGAAGGTGGCGTATGTCCAACTCCAGACGGTCGTGCGAACTTAATTACGATGGAGATTCCAAAGAGTAATGAAAAAGCTGGAGAGTATAAACTCTTAATGCGCCGTGGTGCACAGTTTAACTCAATGGTTTACGGTGACTTAGATAACTTTAACCACATGGGTCGTCACGATGTACTGATTAACCCACAAGACGCTAAGCGTCAAGCGATTGAAGACGGAGAAGCAATCGTACTTTACAATGAAAATGGAGTATTCCAAGGACATGCGAGATATGCAGATATCCGTGAAGGTAACGTAGGTACGTTATTCCCAGAAGGAAACTTCTTAGCACAAATCGGTGTATACGAGAGCTTCGTTGAAATGCCGGATTATAACGCAAACGTTAAAGTAGAAAAAGCAGACTTCTTCAATGCAAATAAAGACAGACAATATTTAGAAAAACCAGTACCGGATTTAGAAGATAATCCGAACTAATTTACAAATACCTGAGGTTTTACACCTCAGGTATATTTTTATATATTGAATATTCAGAAAATTCATTTACTTTTAACTTTGAATGAGGCATAATCAAATCATTAATTAATTTTGAGGTGAGTAAAATGACTTTTGATCCAATT
>NZ_KV820785.1:0-32076 GCF_001815515.1 Nosocomiicoccus sp. HMSC059G07 | reverse complement strand
ATATTGAATATTCAGAAAATTCATTTACTTTTAAGTTTGGATGGTCCATAATCAAATCATTAATTATTTTTGAGGTGAGTAAAATGACTTTTGATCCAATTGTAGCAACAGTTTTAATTCTTTTAATTCTCACCATTGGCGAATTGATTTCGATTGTGACTCATGCGAGAGTGCCAATGCTGATGACAGCGATGATTTTATATTTACTACTCATATGGTCAGGATTGTTCCCAGAAAATATGACAGAGCAAACGTTAGTACCTTCGCTCGGGATGGTATTAATACCGGCACTTATCGTACATATGGGAACACTAATGAGTTATGATATTTTAAAGAAACAATGGCGTGCTGTCGTCATTGCATTATTTGGATTAGTAGGTGCTGTAGTGCTCGTACTTACTATCGGAACACTTGCGTTTGATTTTTCAGTAGCAGCGAGTGGTATCGGTCCTATTTCTGGAGGAGTAATTGCACTACTCATTACGACAGAGCGTCTACAAGAACTTGGGTTAACGAGCTTAATCGTCGTTCCTGTCATGATTGCTGCATTCCAAACACCAGTTGGTATGCCAATCACGACTTATTTTATGAGAAAGTACAGTCGTTACTTCTTAAAACATAAAACAGATGCGGAAAAGCAACAAGATTTAGAAAATAAGGAACGTTATGAGCATGCAAGGTTTAATATTTTAAAAAATAATCTTGTTTTACTCACAATCATTTTCGGATTTGGTGCAGTGGCAACAGTGCTGGCTAAATATACTCCGATTCACTATACATTATACTCACTATTATTCGGGATTATTTTAGTGAATCTTCGTATTTTACCAAAAGCAGCATTAGAAAAAGCGAACTCATTCTCATTTTTAATGGCAGCGTTAATGATCGTCATTATTAATACGATGGGAGGTATTACACCAAAAGACGTCGTCAATCACTTCCCGGCAGTCGTCGTTATTTTAGCAGTCGGTGTCATCGGCCTCTTACTCGGTGGATTCATCGGTTCAAAACTCGTCGGATGGCATCATACGAAAGGGATACCAGTCGCTTTAACAGCATTACTTGGTTTCCCAGCGGACTACATTCTTTGTGAAGAGGTATCGAGAAGTGAAGCGAGTAATGACAGAGATGAAGAAGCATTATTCGATGAACTCGTATCGCCGATGTTAATCGGTGGATTTGTGACAGTAACTATCGCATCAGCAGTAATCGCAAGCTTTGTGATGGGATTAATTTAGGGGGATTAGAATGAGTAAATTATTAGTTAAAAATGTAAATCTTATCAATGGATCGGACGAAGACGTATTAGAAAATACAAGTGTCCTAGTTGAAGATGGTAAGTTTGTAGAAGTGAATCCAAAATCAGTCGATGATTCTGTCGAAGTACTAGATGGTGAAGGAAGATATTTAGTACCAGGCTTTATTGATTCACACGTCCATCTCGCGACAGAATTTCAGCCACTTGCTGAAAAACTTGCACAACCATTTTCTTATAACTTTTTTAAATCGATTGAATACGCGCGAAATACAATTAACGCAGGGATTACAACAGTACGTGATGCGTATGGTGCAGATTTAGGATTTAAAAAAGCGGTTGAAGACGAACTCGTCGTCGGTCCGAGAATGGTAATTTCGGTATCTGCATTATCTATTACTGGCGGTCACGGTGATTCAACGAACTATTCTGGTATTGATGTACCACTTATTACACCACATCCAGGACTACCATCGAATATCGCAGATGGCGTTGAAGAAGTACGTAAAAAAACACGTGAAATATTACGTGCAGGCGCAGACGTTATTAAAGTTATGGCTACAGGTGGTGTTTCTACGCCGACAGATCATCCGAGATTTACACAATATTCTCAAGAAGAACTGAATGTCATCGTCGAAGAAGCAGGCTATAGAAATGGCGTTAAAGTCATGGCACATGCTCAAGGAGAAGAAGGTATTCAACAATGTTTAGATGCGGGTATCCACTCAATTGAGCACGGGATTTACTTAACAGATAAAATTATTGATCAAATGAAAGAGCAAGGGACATTTTTAGTACCAACATTACTCGCACCAGTGTCTGTGATTGAATTTGCAGAAGAACTTGGGGTGAGCGAAGTCGGATTAAAGAAATCAAAAGAAGTGTTAGATGCACATGTTGAGAGTTTTAAGAAGGCGCATAAAAGTGGTGTGAAAATCGCAATGGGTACAGATGCAGGTGTGTTTAAACATGGTACGAACTTAAGAGAGTTAGAACTAATGGTCGAGCATGGAATGACACCGATGGAAGCAATTATCGCGTCTACAAAGACAGCTGCAGAATGCTTAGAACTCGATAACGTCGGTCAAATTGCACCTGGATTTTTAGCAGACTTCGTATTATTAAAAGAGAACCCACTAGAAAATATCGGAAGTCTAAAAGACAATGACAACATACTCGTCGTTGCGAAAGAAGGAAAAGTTTTAAAAGATATACGATAAAAAATAATCCGAAGTACGATCTGTACTTCGGATTTTAATTAGTCATAAATTGTAAATTCTTCTGGTAACTCATGTCTTGTTGAGTAAAGGATTGTTTCTGAGATGTTTCTAGAGTTATAACCGATACGCTCAAGTAATGCGATCAGTTCAGCATAGACAGCACCAGATTCAGGTGAGCACGTACCATCGTTAAGGCGTGACACGTGGTCTTGACGTAATTTATGTTCGATTTTATTCGATTGATTACTTAGTTGAATGATTCTTTCAAGTCCTGAAGGATTGTAAATATCTATAGAATCCACCGTCATATCAAGTGAACGTTTGACGTGTTTCATCATTGTCTCAAGACCTTCAAATGCAGCATCTGAGATTTTGACACGATCTTCTTCTTTTATTTTATACTCGTTAGCAAAGTCTTCGATGAATTTAGCTGTATTCGTGTAAATACGTGTAACTTCAAGTAGTGCAGCGATATTTTCACTATCGATATTACGCTGGTTTTGAAGTTCAAGTATATCCATTAAGTACTTTCGGATACTCTCTTGTACATTATCTACGAGTTGAACTTTTTCGATAATTTTTCGATATCGTTTATCGGTCGGGTTTTCAACGTATTTAAACAAATCTTTAAACGTATCAGAAATAATTAACCCTAGGTTTTTCACTTCACTCTGTGCACTTTGTGTTGCAAGTTGAGGTGATTGTCTAAGTAAAATAGGGTCTAAGAAATTTGGTTTATAATCTTCTACGAGATCTTTACCAGGTACAATTTTAGTTACAATCCAAGCAAGTACACCGATGAATGGTAATTGAATTAACGTGTTAATTACGTTGTATGAACCGTGTGCAAATGCGATTGTCATTGGCTTATTTAAGTTTAATGCAGACTGTAAGAAATCTACATACATGACGAATAAAGGCATTAATATCATAAAGATAATCGCACCGATAACGTTAAAGATAACGTGTACGGCAGCCGCACGTTTAGCTGCGAGAGATCCAACAAGTGCTGCAAGTATTGCTGTAATTGTCGTACCAATATTATCTCCTAGTAATATTGGTAGAGCAGCATTTAAGTCAACGAGGTCATTTAAATAAAAGTTTTGTAAAATCGCGATCGTCGCACTCGAACTTTGTACGATGACTGTTAATATAACCCCTACACCTAGACCTAAGAAGCTGTTATCACTCATTTCTAACATTAAGTTACGAAATGCCTCTAAGTCTGCGAGAGGTTTCACACCCTCTCCCATGAGTTCAAGTCCGAAGAATAACGCACCGAAACCAAATAATATACGTCCAAGATTATTAATTGATGTTTTGTTAAAGAAAAATAGTAGAAAGCTTCCGACAGCAAGTACTGGTAGTGCGTACTCACCAATATCTAAACCGATAATAAACGCTGTGACGGTCGTACCGATGTTTGCACCCATTATGACACCAATTGCTTGTTTTAATGTCATAAAGCCTGCAGATACGAGACCGATTGTAATTACAGTCGTCCCCGAACTACTCTGTATGAGTATCGTAACGAGCATCCCTGCTAAAATTCCACGTATTGGTGTTGCTGTCATACGGTTTAATATTTCACGTAAACGGTCACCAGCAGCTGCTTGTAACCCGTCTCCCATTGATTTTATCCCATATAAAAATATCCCGAGTCCCCCGAGGAACGAGAAGATAATTTGCATTGGAGTAGCATCCATAATTAATCCTCCGATAAGTCATTAAGATTTATAGCCCTTAAATTATGTATATAAGTATTATAATACCATTTTTCATTGTAAAATAATAAAATTTTATGAACATATGGTAAAATATATTATCAATAAAAAGCAAGAGGTTAAATTATGAGATGGAGTAACGTTATTCGAGGGTTCTTTATGGGTATTACAGAAATGTTGCCAGGTATTAGTAGTGGTACGTTAATGTTATTACTCGGAATATATGATCAAACACTCGTAGCAATAAACGAATTATTTACAAAACGATATAAGAAGTCATTAATGTTTTTAATCCCACTTTTCATTGGGATGGGAATTGCGATCGTGACGATGTCATCACTGATAAACTACATGTTAAATACGCACCCTATAATTACCCACTTTTTCTTTTTAGGACTAGTAATTGGTGTCATACCAATGATGTTTAAATTAGGTAATTATAAAGTGGAGTTTAAAACAGTACATTATTCTATTATCGTAGTAGTGACAGCATTACTATTTTTAATGGATTATTTTGTATTAGAAAAGTCAGATGTAACGTCAGTTGAAATGAGCACGACGATGTTAATGTGGCTGTTTATATGTGGTTTTTTAGGAGCGAGTGCTTTAATATTACCTGGGTTATCTGGGTCAGTGATACTACTTATGCTCGGTGCGTATCCGATACTCATGTATTCGATATCTGAATTTTTATCATTTAACTTTACAGTAACACCGGTATTAGTAGCTGTTGGGCTCGGTATTATCGCGGGAGTATTACTAACGAGCCGAGTGCTACATTATTTACTACGCGTTTATCCGTATTTAATGTACGCACTTATAATCGGATTGTTAGCTGGCTCAGTCTTCCCGATATTTAATGGTCTCCCGAGTCGTCCAACAGAGTGGGTAATTTCACTTATAGCGTTTGTACTTGGGTTATTTATCAGCTACTATATGTCGATAAAAAACAACTCAGACACTATTTAAGTAAAGTAAATTAAAAGAATTCGATAAAAGTGAGTCAGTGCGAGTACAATGTTAATTACAGCAAGTATATTCGTCAGTTTTTTACTGCCGAGGAGTATATAAATAACACTTAACGCGCCGGAAACGACGAGTAAAATAATTCGGATACTTAACCAGTCGATTAATTCATCAGCTGAGTAGTTTGCGTATATATCGAATGCACTCCATGCATTAAATAATATAAAAATTAAAAGTAGTAATTGTTTCATAATTTCATCACCTTCATTAGAAATTATAGCAAAATTTTTAAACGAATGATTGGAGCACATATTATGTATAAAAAATTAAATGTGAACGAAAACGACTATAACACGTTTATTGAGACACATAAAAATGGCGACTTACTTCAGTTAACCGATTGGGCGGAATCTAAAAAGTTAACCGGTTGGTACTATAAGCGTATCGCTATTGGAAACGATGAAAAAATTGTAGGTGCAGCGACGTTACAATTTAAAAAAATTCCAAAAACAAAGTTTACGCTCTGCTACATATCGAGGGGATTTGTCGTCGATTATACCGATGAAGCGGCTGTAAAGACGTTATTATCCGAAACGATAGACGTCGCATTAAAAGAAAATAGTTACGTCATTAAAATCGATCCAGACATTCCTGAAGATGAAAAGGATACATTAAAACTCTTAAAGTCCCTCGGATTTAGACACCACGGATTTTTAGATGGTATGAGTAAAGACGCGATTCAACCACGTCAAACGATGGTGACAGACGTTTCGGTCGACGACAAAGCACTACTTCAAAGTTTTGATAGAAATAACCGCACGAAAGTCCGCCGTGCGTTACGCATGGGGACAGTTGTAAAACGTGCATCTCGTGAAGATTTAAAAACGTTTCACGAACTGATGAAAATCACCGGCGAACGAGACGGCTTTTTAACACGCGACATTACGTATTTTGAATCGATGTACGATGCACTCCACGATAACGGGCATATGGAACTGTTTTTAGTCGAACTAAATCCTAAAAACGTAAAAGAAAATATTGAAAAAGACATTTTAAAAGTTAATAAAGATATTAAAAAAGCGGATAAAATCGCCGACGAGACGAAAAAACAAAACCAGTTAGATAATTTAAACAACCGTTTAAGCAAATTAAATACGCAACTTGAAGAAATAAAAGAGATTAAATCGACAGAAGTATTATCTGGTGCATTATACGCGCAATGTGGTGAAAAATCATATTACTTATACGGCGCGTCATCTAACGATTACCGTGACTTTTTACCGAACCATCATATGCAGTTTCATATGATGCAATATGCAAGAGCAAACGGCGCAAAAAGTTATGACTTTGGAGGGACGAGTGTTTCACCGCCAGAAGACTCAGAGTATTTTGGGCTATGGCAATTTAAAAGTCAGTGGGGGACAGAAGTATCTAATAAGATCGGTGAATTTGATTACGTATTAAACCGACCATTGTATCACTTACTCAATACAGCCGTACCGCTGTATCAAAAATCTAAAATGTTTTTAAATAAAATTAGAAAATAAGGGTATATTAAATACAAGTATTCTTAAAGGGGGATCAGCTGTGTTTGAATATCAACGTTTATATTGGAATCATTTACGCGGCGAACACCTTAAAGTCGTGTTAAACATCGTACTTTACGTCATTTTATCAAGTATCGTTTCAATAATTGGAATTGGATTAGGATTCACTGTAATCGGGGGTACAATATTTAGCTGGACAAGTGCACAAAATGGACCTGGAGCACTCGGTATTATAGGAATCATATTAGCAGTACTATATTTATTTGCATTAATAATATTTGTCTTATTACTACTCGGATACGGATATTACAATTACTTCTTCTTAGCATATGAAGAAAAAGAATCGAAATTTAATCATGGATTATTCGCTTTTAAAAAAGGGCGTTACTTAAAGTCATTAGGACTTGTCATCATCATTTCGATTATTGCTTTTGTAACGAACTTTGCACTTAGTTTTGTTGGTGCGCCATTATATTTAATGGTCGATCCGAACACTTTAACTAATGGAGATTATTCAATAAACTTTACACCAGCAATCATCGTTTTCGCTATCATCGGAGGCATTATCTCGATGCTTGTGTCATTTCTCATTGAAGGTATAACACTCAGTATGTGGTTTAGACATTTAGAAGCACCGATGTCAACGCTTGGCGATAAAGTTGCGACTGGTATTAACGTCGTGTTTAAAAACTTTAAGCAGTTTTTAAAACTGATTCTTTCAGTTTTCTTAATCGGCGTGTTACTCACGATTGTGATTGCGGTATTAATTATTAGTGGTGTCGCAATTGGAGTTGCTACAAACAGTGACGCTGTGATGTTCTTTGTAGTACCGATTATCATCATAGTTTCGATCGTTATCGGCTTGCTTGGTACTTATCTCATTTACGGAAGTTATGTCACGTTTTATAAAGAAAACCGCGCAAGATTAAACTTAGACGATGAAATTGAATATATTGAAGCATAAAAATAAGCCGTTCTACTTTATAGGTAGAACGGTTTAAATATTGCTAAATATGCTATAAATCCAATAGAGACGAGAGAAATTGTCATTAACGTTAAAGAGAAATAGTTATTTAACTCGTCGTCAGAATTACTTGAACTCGTATTAAATGCTTTTACGCTTATATAGAGAGAAAGTAACGCGACTATGGACCATGAATATATAGAGAAGAAAATAACACCTTCATTTAAGATGATGTTCACAAAAAACATCGCCTGGATCATAGTAAGTAACATCAATATAACTCGAGTCATAATAGATATCCTCTTAAACTACGAATAAATACACGACTAAAGCGAGAGCCATCGCTAATGTAAAGGCGTGTATTAAATATAAGTGTCGATTATCATGTCTCACTTTAAATGCTGTAATTTCTACAGAAGAAATAATAGAGATTGCGAGTAATAACATCATATAATCATCAATGCCTTGGACAGGTAATATGTTAGAAACCAACATACTTAAAAATCCGAGTCCAGACAACAGTCTTATGACAATTAAAAATTTCGCACGTAATCCATATATTGTGACAAACGCCACGAGTAAATAACTAATTAACATCATTATTGTTAAAAATGTCATGCAACTTGACCTCTTTTTCTATAATACTGGTAAATGAAGAACGTCGATAATAACACGAGAAGTGCACCAAACACAAACGGTACACCGTAGTGAATTAAGAATAGTATGTTGAAAAATATCGGTCCGACAATACGCCCGAGACTATCGAGAGAATACGTTGTAGCTGTCATTTTACCAACTTCATGATGTCTTGCTTCTTTCGTAATTTGAGATGTCATTAACGTACGAACGAGTGCATTACCTGACATTAATAAGACGATACAAATTCCCGCGTAAAATAACCCCGTCATAAACGGCAACATAATAAATGCAATTAATGCCATCGCTTGACCGATGATCATCGCACAATATTCTTGGCCATCTTTTAACTTACGAATCACGCCACCTTGAATGATCGCGTTAAAAATTCCACCGATAAAGAACAGGACACCCATCTCTCCTGGTGTGATATCAATTTTTTCTTTACCGAGTAGTTGGAATGTACTCTCCATACCACTCATCATAAACATGACGACAAACGTCGTAACGAGAAGTATACCGACTGGTTGAATAAAGTATTCCTTTTGGACAGCGATCCCACGCTCAATATCTGTATTCGAACGATATGTTTCTTGTATTTTCAACACCGAAAAGATAAGCGCAACGAAAATGATGATTGTTGTCATAAAAAATGGTGCTGAGACAGATACAGACGCGAGTAGACCTCCGATACCTGGGCCGAATACGAATCCGATACCCATTGCCATACCGATAAGTCCCATGTATTTAGTACGTGTTTCAATAGATGTAATATCTGCGACCATTGAAGTTGTCGCGACATATAGTGCACCTGACGCCATACCTGCAATGAAACGGCTGATGTAAAGAACCGCAAGACTATTTGAGAAAATCGCAAATACTAAAAAACTTAACATAAAGACAAATAGTCCGCCGATTAATAACGGTCTTCTACCGATACGGTCAGATAACGTTCCAAAAAACGGTGCAGATATAAAACTTGCAATCGAATAAATAGCGATAATGAAACCTAAGTGTAGAGTGCTCACACCAAATACGACGACTAACTCCGGCATAACAGGAATAATCATACTAAACCCAAAGTAAATTAAAAATTGGATGAGCATAATAAATAAAATCTTCTCTTTTAAATTTTCTGTCATCGTTAACATCAACTGCCTTTTTTAATTTTATCTTTCGTCTCTTTGATTTCGCGTTCAAGAGACTCTAACTGCTTCAGCATCTTATCTGGAGCTTGTCCAGTGGATTCAATTTTTTCTAAATCACCCTGGATTCGGATGTAATCATATTTTAAAGTTTCTAAATGTTGTTTTAAATCCATGCTCTCACCTCTAATTATGTAGTTATAGTTAATGATAGCACAAAAGCGCTTTACAGCTCTATGTAAAAAAGCAGGGAATCACTCCCTGCTGTTAAACGTTTATAAATTAGTCATCGCTTTCTACGAAATCTCCTGTATAAGCATCGACTTTAACATCGACGTTATTACCGTTGTCTTGAACGATTTCGATTTCATAATATAAATTACCGTCGTCAAAGTCGGTAGACCATTCTGTTACTTTACCGTTCACATTATCTTTTGCAGTTTGAATCGCATCTTCAACTTTAACTAAGTCGCTATAATTAAAATACTTATTATCGTTTTCATCGTCTTCTGCTTCAGTTTCTTCTTTTACTACTGATAAATCATTGACGTCTAAACTCACTTCATATTCTTCAGTATCACTTTCGAGCTCTATTTTATAGACATATTGGTTATTTTCTTTCGATACGCCAATGTCAGTTAATTGTCCATCAAAACGAGATTTTGCTTCTTCGATCGCATCTTCAATGGACTTACTAAAGCTCGCCATATCGAGTTCATCACTTTCGCTAGATGAAGAAGTGTTTGCATTATCAATTGATGAGTTGTCGTTTTCAGATTTGTTATCGCTTGTTGACTCTGTTGTTTCAGTTTGTTTTGATTCGCTTTGGTTAGTTGTTTCTTCATTATTATCGTTGCCACATGCTGCAAGTGTTAGTGACGCTGCGATTAATAATGATGTGATTTTAAATTTAGTGTTCATTAGGCATTCCTCCTATGACTAACTATTGCCACAGTATTGAACATATAAACATAATTCATATTAAACTTATTGCATTGTGCGTCTTTTAACGATAAAATTTATAAATAATTTAATTTCTACTATAAATAGAATAGAGAGAGTATAAGATGAAACGATATTTTCAATTTGATGAGTTAGGTACAAATTACCGTCGTGAAACTATTGGTGGGATCACTACATTTCTTTCGATGGCATATGTTTTAGCAGTTAACCCTGCAATGCTTAGTCTTGCAGGAGTTGAGGGTATTCCAGATGATATGCGTATGGATATTAACGCAGTATTTGTTGCGACGTGTCTCGCGGCATTTATCGGAACGTTTATTATGGGTGTTTGGGCGAGATATCCAATCGCTTTAGCTCCTGGGATGGGGTTAAACGCATTTTTCGCGTTCTCTGTTGTACTTGGAATGGGAATCCCATGGCAAACAGCGCTATCTGGTGTACTCGTATCCGGTGTACTATTTTTAATACTGACAGCATCTGGTGTTAGAGAGTACGTAATCAATGCGATACCGATGGAAATGAAGATGGCCGTTAGTGCCGGGATTGGTTTTTTCATCGCGTTCGTTGGATTTAAAGGTGCCGGATTTATCGTTGCAGATGAAAACACGCTCGTACATATTGGTAACATTCATGATGCACACGTTATCCTTACAATATTTGGATTAGTGCTTTCAGTCATATTAATGACGCGTAAAGTCCCAGGTGCGATTTTTATAGGAATGATTATTACCGCGATCGTCGGACTCGTGTTTAACTTATTACCGATGCCTGAAGCGGTCGTGAGTAAAGTGCCGAGCATTGCACCAACGTTCGGTGCAGCATTTGAAGGATTTTTAAATCCGTCTGAGCTTTTTAATGTACAGTTTTTAGTCGTCGTATTAACATTTTTATTTGTTGATTTCTTTGACACGGCAGGTACATTAGTTGGAATCGCGTCACAGGCGAATTTAATTAAAGATAATAAAATTCCACGTGCGAGTCGTGCACTTGCTGCAGACTCATTCGCAACAATTTCAGGAGCGATTCTAGGTACGTCAACGACGACGTCTTATGTCGAATCGACAGCAGGAGTTGCAGCTGGTGCGAGAACGGGATTTGCAAGTATCGTATCGTCACTACTATTTTTACTCGCGATATTCTTTAGTCCATTAATTGTCGTGTTCACATCTGAAGTGACTGCACCTGCACTTATAATAGTAGGCGCATTAATGGCATCGAACTTAAGCAAAGTAGAGTGGACGCGTTTCGAAGTGGCAGTACCAGCGTTTCTAACAGTAATAATGATGCCACTCACTTATAGTGTCGCAACAGGTATCGCGATTGGATTTATTTTTTATCCTATTACAATGGCAGTTGCTGGAAGAAAGAAAGATATCCACCCGATCATGTATGTATTAGCAGTTATATTTATTCTCTATTTTATATTTATATTAAGATAAGATATGCTTGATAAAAAAGAGTGAAAAAATCTCGGATAACCCTTGATTTCTTCACTCTTTTAATGTATTATATATAGCGTTGGACTCAAAAAGTGACAGAAAAACTGTCAAGAACATTGCGAAACCCTTGATAAATAAGGGTTTTCTTGTTAAATCGATGAAGCGAGAGGTTACTGACACACCCGGCCCCATTGTCATGGCGGGTGCGTGAGAAAATTTTCGTGGAGAAGTCTATCAATAATGATGACGACCGAGGAGGTTAAAATAATGGCAAAACAAAAAATTCGTATTCGTTTAAAAGCGTATGAGCACAGAGTGCTTGATCAATCAGCGGAGAAAATCGTTGAAGCAGCAAAACGCTCTGGCGCGGAAGTTTCTGGGCCAATCCCACTTCCAACAGAGAAAACTGTTTACACAATCTTACGTGCGGTTCATAAGTACAAAGATTCACGTGAGCAGTTCGAGCAACGTACGCACAAACGTCTTATCGACATTTTAAACCCTACACCAAAAACGGTAGATGCTTTAATGAGCTTAAACTTACCATCTGGTGTGGACATCGAAATTAAACTATAAATTAATATCAGGAGGTGCGACTTTCGATGACCAAAGGAATCTTAGGTAAAAAAGTAGGAATGACTCAAATCTTCGGAGAGAACGGAGAGTTAATTCCAGTAACAGTTATTGAAGCGGCAGGTAACGTTGTCCTTCAAAAGAAAACAGAAGAAGTAGACGGATATAATGCAGTACAAATTGGTTTTGATGACAAGCAAGACTACAAACCAACTAGACGTACTAACAAATACGCAACTAAGCCTGAAATGGGCCACGTTAAAGCTTCAGGTGCAAACCCTAAGCGCTTCGTACGCGAATTCCGCAACCTAAACGTAGATGAATTCGACGTAGGTCAAGAAGTCAACGTAGATACATTTGAAGCAGGAGACATCGTAGATGTAACAGGAACATCTAAAGGTAAAGGTTTCCAAGGTAACATTAAACGACACAACCAAGCTAAAGGACCATCAAGTCACGGTTCACGTTACCACAGACGCCCAGGTTCAATGGGTATGGTTGACCCATCTCACGTTCTTAAAGGTAAAAACTTACCAGGACAAATGGGTGGCGAAAGAGTAACGCTTCAAAACTTAGAAGTAGTTATGGTTGACAACGAGCGCGGCGTAATTTTAGTAAAAGGTAACGTACCTGGACCTAAAAAAGGTTACGTACAAATTTCATCAGCAATTAAAGGTGACAACTAATATAGAAAGGAGGATATACAATGGCAAACGTAGATGTATTATCTATTGATGGTTCAAAAGTAAAAACAATCGAATTAAACGAAGAAGTTTTCGGAATTGAACCAAACCAACATGCATTATTCGAAGCAGTAACGCTTCAACGTGCATCATTAAGACAAGGTAATCACAAAGTTAAAAATCGTGGAGAAGTTCGCGGTGGTGGTAGAAAACCATTCAGACAAAAAGGAACAGGTAACGCACGTCAAGGTTCGATTCGTGAACCACACATGAGAGGCGGGGGCGTAGTATTCGGTCCAACTCCTAGAGATCACGGATTCAAAATGCCAAGAAAAGTTAGACGCTTAGCGTTACGTTCTGCATTATCAGTAAAAGTAAACGAAGAAGCATTAACAGTTGTAGATGCATTCACATTCGATGCACCTAAAACAAAAGAATTAGTTAAAGCTTTAGATAACTTAGATGCAGGTAGAAAGACACTCATCGTATTAGGTGAACAAGATGACAACGTTCTAAAATCAGGACGTAACGTCCCTGGAGTTACAGTTATCACTGCTTCAGGCCTAAACGTATTAGATATCCTTTCTGCAGATCGTGTAATTTTCACGGAAGATGCAATTACTAAAGCAGGGGAGGTACTTCTGTAATGGAAGCTAGAGACGTTATTAAACGCCCAGTAATCACTGAGCGTTCAGCAGATTTAATGTCAGAGAACAAATACACGTTTGACGTAGATGTTAGAGCAACTAAAACACAAGTTAAACGTGCTGTTGAAGAAATCTTTGATGTAAAAGTTGAGAAAGTTAACATTATGAACGTAAAGCCTAAGAAAAAGCGTATGGGACGTTATCAAGGCTATACGAACAGAAGAAGAAAAGCGATTGTAAAATTAAGTGAAGGTTCTATTGAATTCTTCTAAAAATATTCGAAAGTTACCAATAAGGAGGTAAACAGTTAAATGGCGATTAAACATTATAAACCAACAACAAATGGTCGTCGTAATATGACGAGTCTGGATTATAAAGATTTAACTAAAACTAAACCAGAACGTTCATTATTAGAGCCACTTCCGAAAAAAGCTGGCCGTAACGCACAAGGAAAAATTACTGTACGTCATAAAGGTGGCGGACATAAACGTCAATACAGAGTCATTGACTTTAAACGTAACAAAGATGGAGTACCAGGACGTATCAAAACAATCGAATACGATCCAAACCGTTCAGCAAACATTGCACTTGTTCAATACTTAGATGGTGAAAAGAGATATATCCTTGCACCTAAAGGAATTGAAGTTGGACAAGAAATCATGAGTGGTAAAGATGCGGATATCAAATTAGGTAACGCATTAGAATTAGGCGACATGCCTGTTGGTACTACAATCCACAATATTGAACTTAAACCAGGTAAAGGTGGGCAAATCGCTCGTTCTGCTGGTACATCAGCACAATTACTTGGTAAAGAAGGTAAATACGCAATCGTTCGTTTAAGCTCAGGCGAAATGCGCATGATCTTACTTACATGCCGTGCAACAGTCGGTTCTGTAGGAAACGAACAACACGAACTTGTAAACGTAGGTAAAGCTGGTCGTTCTAGATGGGCTGGTAAGAGACCTACAGTACGTGGTTCTGCGATGAACCCTAACGATCACCCACACGGTGGTGGTGAAGGTAGAACTGGAATCGGTATGCCGTCTCCACTTTCTCCATGGGGTAAAAAGACTCTTGGTAAGAAAACTCGTAGAAACAAGAAAAAGTCTACTAAGTTAATCATTAGAAAACGTAAAAAATAATCAACATCATTAAATCGTGTGCGGTTTTCGCCGCACTGATTTCTTGAAGGGAGGCGCCAAAATGGCACGTAGTATTAAAAAAGGACCTTTTGTAGATGATCATTTAATGAAAAAGGTAGAAAACCTTAACGAATCAAATAAAAAGACTGTAATTAAAACTTGGTCACGTCGTTCAACAATCTTCCCACAATTCATCGGGCACACGATTGCTGTATATGACGGCCGTAAACACGTACCAGTTTATATTACTGAAGATATGGTTGGTCACAAACTCGGAGAGTTTGCTCCAACAAGAACTTTCAAAGGACACGGCGGTAAAGACGCTGTAACTCGATAACACCTAAAGGAGGAAATATACATGCAAGCGAAAGCAACAGCTAGAACAGTGCGTATCGCTCCACGTAAAGTACGTTTAGTGGTTGATCTCGTAAGAGGTAAAGAAGTTGGCGAAGCAGTCGCACTATTAAAGCTTACTAATAAAAGAGCTGCTGAAGTAGTAGAGAAGCTCATTTTATCAGCAGCGGCAAACGCTGAACATAACTACGACATGGATGTTGACAGCCTAATCGTTTCTGAAATTTATGCAAACGAAGGACCAACGCTTAAACGTTTCCGTCCACGCGCACAAGGACGTGCAACTGGAATCAACAAACGTACGAGCCACATCACTGTTGTACTTACTGAAAAAGAAGAAGCAGTAGAAGAACAGGCTGAAGAAGCGAACTAATAAGAGGAGGGAATTACTTTGGGTCAAAAGATTAATCCAACGGGATTACGTATTGGTGTAATCAAAGATTGGGAAGCAAAATGGTACGCAGAGAACGACTTTGCTGACTTATTACACGAAGACTTAAAAATCCGTAAATACATTGATGAAAACCTTAAAGATGCAGCAGTATCACAAGTTATCGTTGAACGTGCTGCAAATAGAGTAAACATTGCACTACACACTGGTAAACCAGGTATGGTTATCGGTAAAGGCGGTAGTGAAATCGAAAAACTACGTGAAGCACTTGTGAAATTAACAGGTAAACGTGTGCACATTAACGTTATCGAAGTTAAAAATATCGATTTAGATGCTAAATTAGTAGCAGAAAACATCGCACGTCAACTTGAAAACCGTGTATCATTCCGTAGAGCTCAAAAACAAGCGATTCAAAGAACAATGAGAGCAGGAGCTAAAGGTATTAAAACTTCTGTTGCAGGTCGTTTAGGCGGAGCGGACATCGCACGTGCAGAAGGATACAGTGAAGGAACAGTACCACTACACACACTTCGTGCAGACATTGACTACGCACACGAAGAGGCAGACACTACTTACGGTAAGTTAGGTGTTAAAGTGTGGATTTACCGCGGTGAAGTTTTACCAGCAGTAAAGAACGAGAATAACTAAGAGAGGAGTACAAGAAGAATGTTATTACCAAAGAGAGTAAAATACCGTCGTCAACACCGTCCAAATTCTAAAGGGCGTTCAAAAGGCGGTAATGAAGTAAACTTCGGCGATTACGGCTTACAAGCTACGACGTCTGCATGGATTACTGCACGTCAAATCGAAGCAGCACGTATCGCTATGACACGTTACATGAAACGTGGCGGTAAAGTATGGATCAACATTTTCCCGCACACGCCAATTACTAAAAAGCCATTAGAAGTTCGAATGGGTTCTGGTAAAGGTGCAGTAGAGCACTGGATCGCAAACGTTAAACCAGGACGCATTATGTTTGAAGTTGCAGGTGTAGATGAAGAGGTAGCTCGTGAAGCACTACGTCTTGCAAGTCACAAACTTCCAGTAAAAACAAAATTCGTTGTGAGAGAAGAATTAGGTGGTGATACGAATGAAGGCTAAGGAAATCCGTGAACTTACAAACGAAGAAATCGTAAATAACATTAAAGAACTTAAAGAAGAACTCTTCAACCTACGCTTTCAACTAGCTACTGGTCAGCTAGAAAACACTGCTCGTATCAAGGAAGTTAGAAAAACGATTGCGCGTTTAAAAACGACAGTCCGTGAAAGAGAAATTGAAGAAGCAAAAGCGAATCAATAATTTATAGGAGGTTTATATAATGGCAGAGAAAAATGAACGTAAAGTTTATCAAGGCCGTGTCGTTTCTGATAAGATGGACAAAACAATTACTGTTCTTATTGAAACACACAAAAGACACCCAATTATTGGTAAACGCGTAAAATACTCTAAAAAGTACAAAGCTCATGACGAGCACAACCAAGCTAAATTAGGCGATATCGTAAAAATTGAAGCAACTCGCCCATTATCAGCTACTAAACGTTTCCGCTTAGTGGAAATCGTAGAGGAATCAGTAATTATCTAATAGTGTAGATATATAAAGGGAGGTAACCACGCATGATTCAACAAGAATCTCGTATGAAAGTTGCCGACAACTCTGGAGCTCGTGAAGTTTTAACGATCAAAGTACTAGGTGGTACTGGACGTAAAACAGCGAACATTGGTGATGTTGTTGTTGCAACAGTAAAACATGCAACACCGGGTGGTGTTGTCAAGAAAGGTGACGTAGTTAAAGCAGTCATCGTTCGTACTAAAACAGGTATCCGTCGTGAAGATGGTTCATATATTAAATTTGATGAAAACGCATGTGTCATTATTCGTGACGATAAAAGTCCAAGAGGAACTCGTATATTTGGTCCAGTAGCACGTGAATTACGTGACGGCAACTTTATGAGAATTATCTCATTGGCACCAGAAGTATTATAATTTTAATATTAACTAAGGAGGTGCGATAAGACGATGCACGTAAAAACAGGCGACAAAGTTATTGTCATTAGCGGTAAAGATAAAGGTAAACAGGGAACTGTTTTAAAAGCTATCCCTAGAGAAGAACGTGTGGTAGTTGAAGGAGTAAATATGGTTAAGAAACACCAAAAACCTTCTCAATTAAATCCAGACGGAGGGATTTTAGAAACAGAAGCAGCAATTCACGTTTCTAACGTTATGCACGTTGATCCTGATTCAGGTGAACGCACTAGAATCCGTTATGAAGAAAAAGACGGAAAGAAAATTAGAGTAGCAGTTAAATCAGGTAAAGAAATTAAATAAGGTAACTCGGAAGGAGGACACATTTCGTGATTCGTTTAAAAGATAAATACAACGAGACAATCAAAGATGAACTCGTTAAAAAGTTTGAATACAGCTCTGTAATGCAAGCACCTAAAATCGATAAAATCGTAATCAACATGGGTGTTGGTGAAGCTGTACAAAACGCTAAAGTATTAGACACTGCTGTAGAAGAATTAACAGCAATTGCTGGTCAAAAACCACAAATTACAAAAGCTAAAAAATCAGTAGCTACATTCCGTTTACGTGAAGGTATGCCAATCGGTGCAAAAGTAACTTTACGTGGTGACAGAATGTACGATTTCTTAGATAAACTTATCTCAGTATCATTACCACGTGTAAGAGACTTCAGAGGTGTATCTAAAAAAGCATTCGATGGTCGTGGGAACTACACTTTAGGTGTTAAAGAACAAATCATCTTCCCAGAGATCGATTACGATAAAGTAACAAAAGTAAGAGGTATGGATATCGTTATTGTGACAACAGCTAACACAGACGAAGAGGCTCGTGAACTGTTAACACAATTTGGTATGCCATTCAAAAAGTAAAAAGGAGGCATATTCATGGCTAAAAAATCAATGATTGCGAAACAACAAAAACCGCAAAAATTCAAAGTAAGAGAATATACACGTTGTGAAAGATGTGGACGTCCACACTCAGTACTTCGCAAATTTAAACTTTGCCGTATCTGTTTCCGTGAACTCGCATATAAAGGTCAACTTCCAGGCGTCAAAAAGGCGAGCTGGTAATTCTATATAAATTGAAGGGAGGCATATTTTAGATGACTATATCAGATCCAATTGCAGATATGCTAACACGCATTAGAAATGCGAACATTGTTAAACATGAATCATTAGAGATTCCAGCGTCAAACATCAAAAGAGATATCGCTGAAATCCTTAAAAATGAAGGTTTCATCAAAAACGTAGAATATGTGGAGGATGACAAACAAAATATCATCCGTGTGTTCTTAAAATATAGTGAAAATGGCGAAAGAGTAATCACTGGTCTTAAGAGAATTTCTAAACCAGGTCTTCGCGTATACGCTAAAAAAGATGAACTACCAAAAGTACTTAACGGTTTAGGTGTTGCTTTAATTTCAACATCTGAAGGTGTAATTACAGATAAAGAAGCTCGTAACAAAAACGTTGGTGGAGAAGTACTCGCTTACGTTTGGTAATAACAATTAGGAGGTGCAAAAATGAGCCGAATTGGTAACCGTATTATTGAAATTCCATCTGGCGTTACAGTAGACGTTGATGGATCTACATTTACAGTTAAAGGACCGAAAGGTGAACTTAAAAGAACTTTAAATGATGACTTAAATTATAAAATGGAAGACAACACAATCGTCGTTGAGCGTCCAAACGATTCAATCGCGATGCGTTCGATTCACGGAACAACACGTTCTTTACTAAACAACATGGTCGAAGGTGTATCACAAGGTTTTGTTAAAGAATTAGAATTAATCGGTGTTGGTTACCGTGCACAAATGCAAGGTAAGAAACTTGTATTAAACGTTGGACTTTCTCACCCAGTTGAATTCGAATCATCAGATACACTTACAATTGCAGTTGATGGAAACACTAAACTTAAAATTGAAGGTATCGACAAAGAAGAAGTTGGAGCATTAGCTTCAAACATTCGTAAGGTACGTCCACCTGAGCCATACAAAGGTAAAGGTATTCGTTACAAAGATGAGTACGTACGTCGTAAAGAAGGTAAAACTGGTAAATAATTAAACAAGTGAGGAGGAACATAAATGATTTCTAAAATCGATAAAAATGCGGTACGTCGTAAAAGACATTTACGTGTACGTAAAAACATTTCAGGAACTCCTGAAAGACCACGTCTAAACGTATACCGTTCTAATAAAAACATCTATGCACAACTTATCGATGATGTGAACTATAAAACATTAGCGAGTGCTTCAACACAAGATAAAGACTTCAGCGGTAAAAATGGTTCTAACAAAGAAGCAGCTGCAGAAGTTGGTAAATTAATTGCTGAACGTGGTAAAGCAGCGGGCGTCGAAACAGTTGTATTCGACCGCGGAGGTTATTTATATCACGGACGTGTAGCTGCATTAGCAGAATCTGCACGTGAAAACGGACTTAAGTTTTAATTGAAGGAGGCGAAACAATAAAATGGCTCGTAATCGTAGAGAAGAAAAACAAGAATTTGAAGAACGCGTAGTAACGATCAACCGTATCGCGAAAGTAGTTAAAGGTGGTAGACGTTTCCGTTTCTCTGCTTTAGTAGTAGTAGGGGACAGAAAAGGTCGCGTAGGATTCGGTCAAGGTAAAGCACAAGAGGTGCCAGAAGCAATCAAAAAAGCAATTGAAGCTGCTAAGAAAAACCTTGTTGAAGTACCAATCGTAGACGGAACTATTCCACACGAAATCAACGGACGCTTCAGCTCTGGTCACGTATTCATGAAACCAGCTGCTCCAGGTACTGGGGTTATCGCAGGTGGACCGGTACGTGCGGTGTTAGAGTTAGCAGGTGTTACAGACGTATTAAGTAAATCGATCGGAACAAGTACTCCAGTAAACGTAGTACGTGCGACGATGACAGGTTTAGAAGAACTTAAAAACGTTGAAGACGTAGCTAGACTGCGTGGAAAAACTGTAGAAGAAATCTTAAATTAAGGGGGAGTATTCAAGATGGCTAAAGTTAAAGTTACCCTCGTAAGAAGTGTTATCGGTAGACCGGAAACACAAAAGAAGACAGTCGCTTCACTCGGTCTAAAGAAAATTAATTCTTCAATCGAGCTTGAAGATACTGCTCAATTAAGAGGACAAGTAGAAAAAGTTAAACACTTAGTTAAAGTAGAGAATATTTAATAAGTAATATAAAATAGGAGGTGCAACAATGAAATTACACGAACTTAAACCAGTTGAGGGCGCACGTAAATCACGTAAACGTGTTGGACGTGGTATGTCATCAGGTCATGGTAAAACTTCTGGCCGTGGACATAAAGGACAAAACGCTCGTACAGGTGGTGGCGTAGGATTAGTATTCGAAGGTGGTCAATTACCACTATTCCGTGCGATTCCTAAACGTGGTTTCACAAATATTAACCGTAAAAGTTATTCAGTCGTTAACATTAGCGATTTAAATAAATTTGATGCTGGAACTGTAGTTACACCTGAATTACTCGTTGAGTCAGGATTAGTTAAAAAGAATGTAGCAATTAAAATTCTTGGTAACGGAGAACTCAATGTTAAGTTAACTGTTCAAGCACACAAGTTTTCTGCTACGGCTAAAGAAGCGATTGAGGCTCAAGGCGGCACTGTAGAGGTGATCTAATGATCAGCAACGTTGTCAATTTCTTTAAGATCAAAGAAATCAGGCAGAAGATTGTATTTACACTTGCAATGCTTGTAATATTTAAAATTGGTACGTATATACCAGTTCCTGGCGTAGATCCGAGTGTGTTTGACACACAAGCTCAAGGTGGCGTACTAGACGTCATGAACACATTCGGTGGTGGGGCACTTAAAAACTTCTCTATTTTTGCAATGGGGATTATGCCTTACATCACTGCGTCAATCGTTACGCAGTTACTGCAAATGGACGTTGTACCAAAGTTTGCTGAATGGGCGCGACAAGGTGAAGTCGGGCGACGTAAAATCGCTCAGTTTACGCGTTACTTTACAATCGTTTTAGCATTTATTCAGTCAATTGGTATGTCATTTGCATTCAACCAAATGTTTGGTGGTACGTTAATTAGTGATAACTCAGTTGGTTCATACCTAATTATCGCTATCGTACTTACAACAGGTACTGCGTTTCTATTATGGCTTGGTGAACAAATCACTGAAAAAGGTGTAGGTAACGGTATTTCTATCATTATCTTCGCTGGTATTTTAGGATCATTACCAAGTGCATTAATTCAATTTTATGAACAACAATTTGTTGGCGCACAGGACAATACGATGGCTGTGTTAACAGTAGTTGGTATGGTTGTTGGTTTATTACTTCTTACTGCATTTGCGGTTTACGTTTTACAAGCGATTCGTAAAATTCCGATTCAATATGCAAGAGGTAAAGGTCGTCAAGCAATGCTTGCACCACAAGCGACTTTCTTACCGCTAAAAGTTAACCCTGCAGGAGTTATCCCAGTTATCTTTGCGATGGCATTCTTAATGTTACCGCAATCTATATCACTATTTTTCCAAGATAAAGATTGGGCAATTAAATTCGCTGAAGCTGCGAATCCAGCGTCTAATATCGGATTAGTGATTTACATCATTCTCATCATCTTGTTTGCGTACTTCTATGCGTTTGTACAAGTAAACCCTGAGAAGATGGCAGATAACTTAAAAAACCAAGGCAGTTACATTCCTGGTATTCGTCCAGGGAAAAACACGCAGACTTACATTACAAATGTTTTATATAGACTCGTATTTGTAGGTTCAATATTCTTAGCGTTTATTGCAGTGTTACCAATACTGCTAACTCGATTAATGGATTTACCACAAACGATTCAGATCGGTGGTACAAGCCTACTCATCGTTATCGGGGTTGCGCTAGAAACTATGAAACAACTCGAAGCTCAAGCAGGACAAAGAGAGTACAGAGGGTTTAGACGCAATAGGTAAACACGTATAGATTAGTAGGAGGATATTCATGAATATCGTAATTATGGGATTGCCTGGAGCAGGTAAAGGTACACAGGCGACAGAAATCATTAAAAAATACCCAATTCCACATATTTCTACTGGTGATATGTTCCGTTTAGCAATTAAAAACGAAACTGAACTCGGTAAAGAGGCAAAATCTTACATGGATCGTGGAGAACTCGTTCCCGATGAAGTAACGATTGGAATTGTCAGAGAAAGATTATCTGAAAGTGACGCTAAAGAAGGCTTCTTATTAGATGGTTTCCCAAGAACTGTCTCACAAGCAAAAGCTTTAAATGAAATTATGGCTGAACTTGGTACTCAGATTGATAGCACATTATATATCGATGTTCCTGAAGAGGAACTCATGAACCGCCTAACAGGACGTCGTATCTGTGAGGTATGCGGTACAGTATATCACTTAGTGTTTAACCCGCCGAAAAAAGACGGTGTATGTGATCTTGAAGGTGGTAAATTATACCAACGTGAAGATGACAACCCAGAAACGGTTCAAAAAAGATTAAGTGTAAACATCAAGCAAACGAAACCACTACTTGATTTCTATGAAAAACAAGGTGTTTTATCTAAAGTAGATGGTGCGAGAGATATCGATGAAGTGTTTGCTGATGTCGAAAAGATACTCGAAACACTTTAATATTCACCTTGAGTCTTTAGGTGAATATCTCATCAGTCCTTAAATATAAGTGGTTTCACCTGAAGACAAGCAAAACAAAGAGTTTAAACTGTAAAGGAGGAATATAAAGTGAGTAAAGAGGGCGTTATTGAATTAGAAGGTCTTGTAAAAGAGACATTACCAAACGCACAGTTCAAAGTAGAACTTGAAAACGGCCATGAGATTACAGCTCATGTGTCTGGTAAAATTCGTATGAACTATATTCGAATCCTTCCTGGAGATAAAGTAACAGTTGAAATGTCACCGTATGACTTAACTAAAGGAAGAATCACTTATCGTTTTAAATAAGGACTCCAATTATTAAGGAGGTAACAAAATGAAAGTTAGACCATCAGTAAAACCAATTTGCGAAAAATGTAAAGTCATTCGTCGTAAAGGAAAAGTAATGGTAATTTGTGAGAATCCTAAGCATAAACAAAGACAAGGATAATAAATAACGGAGGTGTAAATAATGGCTCGTATAGCAGGAGTTGACATTCCACGTAATAAACGTGTAGTAATCTCATTAACTTATATTTACGGTATCGGTAAATCGAGATCTTCTGAAATTCTTAAAGAAGCAGGCGTTAACGAAGACACGCGTGTACAAGACTTAACAGAAGATGAGTTAAACAAAATTCGTGAAGTTGTAGACAACTACAAACTTGAAGGTGACTTACGCCGTGATGAAAACTTAGACGTTAAACGTCTTTTAGAAATCGCATCATACAGAGGTATCCGTCACCGTCGTGGCTTACCAGTTCGTGGTCAAAAGACTAAGAACAACGCGAGAACGCGTAAAGGTCCTAAGAAAACAATCGCGAACAAGAAGAAGTAATTAACAAGTAAGGGAGGAGTATTATAAATGGCTCGTAATCAATCACGTACATCACGTAAACGTAGAGTGAAGAAAAATGTTGAATCAGGAATTGCACACATTCGTTCAACATTCAACAATACAATTGTAACGATCACGGATGATTTCGGAAACGCACTATCATGGTCATCTGCTGGTGCATTAGGATTTAAAGGTTCTAAGAAATCTACTCCATTCGCAGCACAAATGGCTTCTGAAACTGCTTCTAAAGCGGCAATGGAACACGGTCTTAAAACTGTAGAAGTAACAGTAAAAGGACCTGGTGCAGGACGTGAATCTGCAATTCGTGCATTACAATCAGCTGGATTAGAGATTACATCTATTAAAGACGTAACTCCAGTTCCACACAACGGTTGTCGTCCACCAAAACGTCGTCGTGTATAATTAACGATGATAAAACACATTGCGCAATTAAACGGCGGTAATAGGGAGGAAAAAGTAAACAATGATTGAAATCGAAAAACCTAGAATTGAAACAGTAGAACTAACGGAAGATTCTAAGTTTGGTAAGTTTGTTGTAGAGCCTCTAGAAAGAGGATATGGAACAACGCTTGGGAACTCCTTACGTCGCATTCTTTTATCATCTTTACCTGGTGCGGCAGTAAAGACAGTCGAATTCGAAAACGTACTACATGAATTCTCAACAATTGAGAACGTCATCGAAGATGTTACAACGATCATCACAAACATTAAAAGTTTAGCGTTAAAAATCTATTCAGAAGAAGATAAAACGTTAGAAATTGATGTTACAGACGAAGGTGTTGTAACTGCAGGAGATATTATCCACGACAGTGACGTTGAGATTTTAAACCCAGAGTTAAAAATCGCAACCGTAGCAAAAGGTGGAGTCCTAAGAGTACGCATGATTGCTGGACGCGGACGAGGTTATGCTTTATCTGAAGCGAACAACAAAAGCGACCTACCAATCGGAGTAATTCCAGTAGACTCTATTTACACACCAGTAAAACGTGTCAACTACACAGTAGAAAGCACACGTGTCGGTCAAAATGCGAACTTCGATAAGTTAACATTAGATGTATGGACAGACGGATCAATTACACCGCTTGAATCTATTTCACTTGGTGCAAAAATCTTAACTGAACATTTAAACATCTTTGTCGACTTAACAGACGAAGCGCAAAATGCTGAAATTATGGTGGAAAAAGAAGAAGACCAAAAAGAAAAAGTACTTGAAATGTCTATCGAAGAACTCGACTTATCTGTACGTTCTTACAACTGCTTAAAACGTGCAGGCATTAACTCAGTTCAAGAGTTAACAGAGAAAACAGAAGCAGACATGATGAAAGTACGTAATCTAGGACGTAAGTCTTTAGACGAAGTTAAAAATAAATTAGATGACCTTGGATTAGAATTACGCCAAGAAGATTAATTAAAGAGGAGGTATAAGAATGGCTTACAGAAAACTCGGTCGTGACTCAGCACACAGAAAATCTATGCTTAGAAACCTTGCGACATCATTAATCGTTGAAGAACGCATCGTTACAACAGAAAAGCGTGCTAAAGAGCTACGTAAAGTTGTAGATCGTCTTGTAACTTTAGGTAAGCGTGGAGACGTAGCATCTAGACGTCGTGCTGCTGAAACGGTACAAAACGTTACGTTAGTAAACGAAGATGGTTCAACAACAACTGCATTACAAAAATTATTTGATGATATCGCACCTCGTTTTGAAGAACGTCAAGGTGGATACACAAGCATTAAAAAACTTGGTGAGCGTCGTGGAGACGGTGCAGAACAAGTGATTATTGAATTTGTTGAGGGTGCTTAAACCTCTTATTAAAGCAGTATGAGTGTTACGATAGATTTACTTCTGTCTAGCTCTTAAGTATCCTGCAAAACTATGAATTGCGCGACTCTTTTGCAGGGTACGCGCTTTTTTATTTAACTATTTTAAAGAAGGTGGAAATATGATTTCACTTAAAAATGTTTCATACAAATATAGCCACAGCAGTCGATACGCATTAAATCATATTTCTATCGACTTTAAAAAATCAGAATTTGTGTCGATTATCGGACATAACGGTTCTGGTAAAAGTACGTTAGTAAAAATCATAATGGGTATACTCACTCCAACTGAAGGGGATGTGTATATCGATGGAGAAAAAGTGACACAAGACAATTTCCAAGACATTCGCGAAAAATTTGCGATTGTGTTTCAAAATCCGGATAACCAGTTTGTCGGAGCAACAGTCGAAGATGATGTTGCGTTTGGGTTAGAAAATCGTGGTGTTCCACATGAAACAATGAAAGATAAAGTTGAATCTGCTTTAAGGGAAGTCGGTATGTGGGAGTTTAGAACACATGAACCCCATCGTCTTTCTGGTGGTCAAAAGCAACGTGTTGCGATTGCTGGAGCGCTTGTGACGGACCCAGACGTGTTAATTATGGATGAATCGACGTCGATGTTAGACCCGACTGGTAGAAGGGATATTTTATCTTTACTTAAAAACATACATAAAACGAGAGAGACGACGATCATTTACATTACGCATGACTTAACTGAAATTGAAGACAGTGATTACGCATATGTGATGCGTGATGGTAAAATTCGTAGCGAAGGTCAAGTGTATGAAATCTATCAAGACACGGATGTGTTAAAAGAGAGTAATTTAGTGCTTCCATTTAATATTGTGTTGTCCGAAGCGTTAATGAACGGAGAATATATGTCATACGAAGAGTTGGTGGAACGTCTATGAATATAAGTCTAGAGAACGTGACATTAGTCTACCAAAGGAAAACACCATTTGAATTTAAAGCGTTAAATAACATCACGACACAATTTGAACAAGGTAAATTTTACGGTGTCATCGGACATACAGGTAGTGGTAAGTCAACGCTCGTACAAATGTTAAATGGACTTATTTTACCGACAGAAGGAGAAGTCAATGTCGGTGACCATGTATTAACTAGAAAAGCGAAATATAAAATCATTCACGACGTTAAAAAACGTGTGGGGATCGTCTTTCAGTTCCCTGAACACCAGCTGTTCGATGAAACCGTCCTTAAAGACGTCTCATTTGGACCGATGAATATGGGAAAGTCTAAAGAAGAAGCAGAAGCTATATCTAAAAAATATTTAGAACTGCTAAACGTTGATGAATCATTATTTGATCAGTCACCGTTTGATTTATCTGGTGGGCAAATGCGTAAAATTGCGCTCGCAGGTATACTATCGATGGAACCAGACGTACTTATATTAGACGAACCAACGGCAGGACTAGACCCACTCAGCCATATTAAAACGATGGAGTTATTTAAATCGTTACACGAAACGCTCGGGATTACAGTCATACTCGTCACGCACGATATGAACGACGTGTTTAACTATACTGATGAGGTGAAAGTACTCTCTAAAGGACATCTCGTCGCTGAAGGGAATACGCATGAACTCTTACAAGATGAAGCACTCTTAAAAGAGTATCAACTAGAAGTTCCAAACGTCGTACGCCTCGTTCATGATTTACGTAAAAAAGGATATACGTTAGACGAAATGCCTCAAAACATACAGTCATTCATACGTATGTATAAGGGGGTATTCGATGTTTGATTCGATGCTACTTGGTCGTTATATTCCTGGAGATAGTGTCATTCATAAACTCGATGCACGCGCGAAATTAATCGCGACGGCACTATTTATGATTATCGTTTTTTTTGCGAATAACTTAGTGACGTACTTACTTTTAATTGCCTTTGTACTCATCGTTTTAAAGCTCGCAAAACTCGGTATTATGTTCGTATTAAACGGACTTAAGATTATACTCGTACTACTCATATTTACGTTTTTAATGCACCTATTCTTAACAAAAGGTGGTCCGGTACTCGTCGATGCTAAAATATTTACGATTGAGTTAGAAGGGTTGATCAGAGGTTTATATATATCAACGAGACTCATCATGCTCGTCATCGTAACGACGATTATGACACTGACGACAAGTCCGATTTCATTAACGGACGGCTTAGAAAAACTCGCATCACCGTTAAAAATGTTTAAAGTACCTGTCCATGAAATCGCGATGATGACGTCGATTAGTTTAAGATTTATACCGACGTTAATGGATGAGACAGACAAAATTATAAAAGCACAATCATCTAGAGGATCGACATTTATGACAGGTCCAGTAAAAGACCGTATAAAAGCACTCATTCCTATCGTCATACCGCTATTTATATCTGCGTTTCAAAGAGCAGAAGATATGGCAGTTGCAATGGAAGTAAGAGGCTATAAGGGAGACGAAGGACGTACGCACTACCGACTCCTTATATGGCATAAAAGAGACACGATTGCGCTTATTATATTAGTACTATTTGGGGTACTACTGTGGGTGTTAAGAACATGACACGTATATTATTAAAAATAACGTATAACGGTAAAGAGTTTGATGGGTGGCAGTATCAGCAAAACCGTCGTACTGTTCAAGGTGAAATTGAACGTGCATTAAAATCTGTACACCGTGAATTTATAAGAATTCACCCAGCGTCACGTACAGATAAGCACGTTCATGCACTTGAACAATACGCACACTTTGACACGACACTCGATATCGATCCTGAGAAGTGGTCGTTTATATTAAACAACAAACTTTCAGGAGACATCCGTATTATAGAGTCAAAAGAGATCGACCCGGAGTATCACGTAAGGTATCACTCGAAAGGAAAAGTATACCGGTACAAAATGTACTTCGGAGAACCATCTCCTTTTAAATACGGGTTAGAAACACATGTGAAAGATGAATTAAACATCGACAGAATGCGTGAAGCGGCCGAGTACTTTATCGGTACACATGACTTTACAAGTTTCTCGAGTGCAAAAACTGTCATTGAAAACAAAGTGAGACATATATACAAACTCGATATAATCGAGACAACAAATGGGTTAGAAATCGTCATTATGGGGTCAGGTTTTTTATATAACATGGTGCGAATTATCGTATCTTATTTACTTGAAGTTGGTAAAGGTAATAGAAATCCAAAATCTACAAAAGAAAACATCGACAACAAAGACCGAACGCAAAATCCAAAAGTTGCACCAGCAGGTGGGTTATATTTAGAGCGTATATTTTTAACAGAAGAAGAACAAGGCGAGTATTTAAAAGAAAACACGTGATACCGTTGACTTTTAACGTAAAGGTGCGTTATAATTACTAACGGTATAAATTTATATCACACACTGATAAGCCCCGGAACTTATCTTTTGTAAGATGTAACATGAACAATTAAATTAGAAAATTAGAAACTTTTTTTATTTTGGAGGGCAAAACAATGCGTCAAACATTTATGGCTAACGAGTCAAACATTGAGCGTAAATGGTACGTAATTGATGCTGAAGGACAAACATTAGGTCGTCTTTCAACAGAAGTTGCATCAATCTTACGTGGTAAACATAAACCAACATACACGCCACACGTTGACACTGGTGACTACGTGATCATCATCAACGCTGGTAAAGTTGAATTAACAGGAAACAAATTAAGTCAAAAAGTATACTACAGACACACTGGTCACCCAGGTGGAATTAAAGAAGTAACAGCTGGAGAGTTAAGAGAAACTTACCCAGTTCGTTTAATCGAAAAATCTGTAAAAGGTATGCTACCTAAAAACTCTTTAGGTGACAAACAACTTAGCAAATTATTCGTATATGAAGCAGACACGCATCCACATGCGGCACAACAACCTGAAAACTACGAGTTACGTGGTTAAGGATTAGGAGGTAAACACATTGGCTAAAGTAGAATATAGAGGAACTGGACGTCGTAAAAAGTCAATCGCACGTGTACGTCTTGTACCAGGTGAAGGTAACGTAACGATCAACAATCGTGACATGAGAGAATACCTTCCATTTGAAAGCTTAATCTTAGACTTAAACCAACCATTCGCTGTTACTGAAACAGAAGGTAACTATGATGTATTAGTAAACGTACACGGTGGTGGATTCACAGGACAAGCTCAAGCAATCCGTCACGGAATTGCGCGTGCATTATTAGAAGCAAACCCTGAACACCGCGCTGAATTAAAACGTGCTGGTCTCTTAACACGTGACCCACGTATGAAAGAGCGTATGAAACCAGGTCTTAAGAAAGCTCGTAAAGCACCACAATTCTCTAAACGTTAATATCCCTTTTTATCAAGGGTTGCAAGCACTTCTCGAAAAAATTCGAGAGGTGCTTTTTTGTTTTGTGATAGAAAATAATACCCCTTTAATACCCTTTTATGAAATTAATTTAAAAATCGATGTGATTTTGAAACTTTTCAGCTAATCTTTTTCTAGATGAAGTAGTTATATTAGTGTAAATATCCATTGTAGTTTTTATGTAGATATAAAACAAATCACAACAAAGTATGGAAAAATGTATGTTTGTGAAGATCGAGATTGTGGGTTTGTAATCTAATGATGTATTAATTAAAAGAGAAGGGCAAATATTATCTGTTATTGAAAAAACGAAGCCAGTTCATTCGAAAAATATGAAAGCATCAATCGAGACAACACTACAAAAGTTACAAGCCTATGAGATGGAGTAGAAGAAGTATGGAAGAGGTTATTTTTCACTTCTAACATCCCTCTAATTGGTAAATTAGAGAACCATGGAGAATATCAAAAATTAAGATTTTAAAAAACAAATTATCATTTTTTAACAAATAAAAAACTATGGTATCTATATTTTTTAACAAGAAAAAATATAATTAGACCAAGATATTAGTATGCAGACAAAATACCATATAATAACTATAAAATTAGAGTTAAAAGAATAGTCATTCAAGCAGAATGGCATAATAGTAAAATAGATTAAGAACACCACACAGAGTCTAAACAGCAAAAGAGTATTCACAGTAATTATTTATGTGGATACTCTTTGAAATTTAAATAATATTTTATGGTGTAATTCAAGTGTTCTTCTACATACAAAGAAATATAGAAATTATCATGAATCAATAAAGTTATAAGTATATAGAACTATCTTTTAAATGTTTCATTTCTTCTTTAACTTGTTGGGGAATATCACTATTTTCAATTTGAAATGTCATATAAGAAAGCTTAAGATACGTATGTGCTAAAGAAAGTTTCTTATTTTTATATATAACATAGAGAAAAAAATAACATTTACCTAATAAAAAAAACGTTTTTTCATTCAATAACATTTCTATAAGCTCAATAATAACCTCTTCAGCTTCTTTTTTATAGTTATTTTTAAATAGTGCGTGTGCATAAGAATATTTGACTTTAGAATTAATATCTATCGATTCAACCTTATGTGTATCAATGTAATGTATACAAACCGTTGCTATTTCCAATGCTTTTATGTAATTATTTTGTGAAATATAATTGAGAATTAAAGTGTTTAATATTAATAAATCTAATGAATTTTTAGGTTTAGATATTTTCAGATGGTTACTGATGATGTTTTCACATAAAATATATTCTTTTTTGTAAAAATGTATAACTGCCTGACACCAATTTTTTATTTTGAACCAGTCTCTACTTAAGCTCTCATTTTTAAATGAATTTAATATATTTTCTAATTCTTTAATATTTTTTTTATAAATAAAATGTTGCATTAATAGGAATAACGCATGTTCTTTTTTAGTAATTTTAATATCAGTAACTATAACGGTTTCAAGTTTTAATCGATTGCATATTTCTACTAATAAATGAGAGTTTATATCATGTAATCCTGACTCGAATCTATATAATGTGGATTCACTACATAAATTCTCGCAAATATTTTTCCTCGATAAACCAAGTTGGATACGCCGATTTTTAATGATCTCATTCAACAATATATTTACCAACTTTCTAAGCAAATTTGCATATATAAAACTTTATAAATTTATTATATGATTTAAGCTAATAAGAATACGGAAGATTTTATAATCAACCTAGCCACTTAAAA
>NZ_KV820784.1:0-1517 GCF_001815515.1 Nosocomiicoccus sp. HMSC059G07 | reverse complement strand
TTTTTGTTAAATATAATTTTTTATCTAACAAAAAGAGGTCAGAATTCCGATTTTTTGTTAATTATCCGGATATATCTAACAAATTTCAGTATTCCCAGATCATTTTTGTAAATAAGAGGGATGAACAGCGTGGTGTCCTGATCTTAATCAGTGAAATAAGGTTTTTAATCATCTAAAGGATAAATTTCCTTAAAAATCATAAAATTGAGTGTATAAGACCTAATATGGGCCTTTTGTCATGAATGTCTATAAAATCGAAATAAATATGGAGAGGCAACATGCAAATGTTGTAAAGATTTAAGGATGCTATCATTATGAGAAAGTTTTTCTAGAATATCGAACATAAACATACTAAAAATTCAAATGACTTGAGGTCGTTTGTTCTCAAGTCATTCTACAGCTTTTTTATCTTGCTTCGCTGTTGGTCACACCAGGTGTAAACAGGAATAAAAATTAATCAAATATTTTTAAAATTATAGTTACTCCTAGTGCACCTACGATCATGATAGTAGAGAAACTAAATAATATTTCTAACCAATTAGAATCAGGTAAAAACGAGAATAGTATTACATCAATAAATATTACTAATATTATCCATGAAACTACTTTTAAATGATTTTTTCTTTTGTTCATAAAGTAATGCTCACCTTAACTAAAGACTTTACAAGCAGCTTGTTTGCCACCGAATTTTTCGACTGCTGTTTGGAAAAGGTATCTGCAAGCCCATCCTCCGAGGGCTCCGGTAACAGTTCCTACGGGACCAGAAATTAGTGTTCCAGCTGCTCCGACAGCTAGTGATGTTCCTATACATCCCATGTAGCTTGAGAATATACAAGCCCATTCTAAAGCGAAGACTTGTTTGTCTGTTAATGCATATGTACTAACTTCATTTTCTGATATTAAATAATTGGTAGTAATTTCTTTATCTTTAGAGATAGACTCACTCATTATTAATGTATTATCTACAGCATCGTAAAGCTCAAATGTTGCTGAATTTTGTGTTTTATCATCATACTTTTGAATGCTGTAAGAAAATAATTCTTCATTTGCAAAGTATATATTTATGAAATCTCCATTGCCATTAATTTGGACATTTAGAATATAATGAGTTTAATCATTATCTTGGATTTGGTAGGCGCTTTCTACATTTTTAGAATTTAAGTCATGTTCTTTAAAGAAGTTTTGTAGTTCTTTGTTACTCATATAATTATTCCAAATGCTAATTTTTTCGTTTGTTTCAGTCACGGCTGAGACACTTTTTCCATACACCAAATGAGGCACTAGTAGTAATAAAGATAAAAATATCAATAATTTCTTATTCAATTTGAATTCCTCCGTTTACTGAATGTATCCTTATTTTCTCATAGAAATAAATTTTGTCAATAAGTAAAATATTACCCTATAAAATAAGTATATGTTTTAGTTTTTAATTAAAAATAACTTTAATTTATATTATTTTTTTAGTTTATAGAATATTTAAAGTTTTGGAAGATTTTATAATCAACCTAGCCACTTAA
>NZ_KV820783.1:0-9755 GCF_001815515.1 Nosocomiicoccus sp. HMSC059G07 | reverse complement strand
GAGCCGTTAGCTCAGTCGGTAGAGCATCTGACTTTTAATCAGAGGGTCACAGGTTCGATTCCTGTACGGCTCACTAATAGCACTAGCAATAGCTAGTGCTTTTTTTATGCATAATATATACATGAAAACGTTTTAATTTACATATTGTTTATCCATCTAACCTCATATAAACTATATATATAATACATAAAGGTGGGTTTTAATATGTCATTTGAGATTGACTTAATTGGAGCAACAACAGCATTTGGGCAAGGTAAACCTGGAGTGACTTTTGGACCAGATGCTTTAAGAATCGCGGGCATTGTAGAAATGCTTGAACAAAATGGACATACTGTTACTGATGTTGGAAATATAATCGGTAACTATCCTCATAATTTTACTAAACAAAATATTAAAGTAACAGATGATCTTAAAAATTTAGATGAAGTAAGAGACTACTCTGAAGTGCTCGCTAAAGCAACATCATCAAGTGTAGAAAACAATAAATTCCCTTTAACTATCGGTGGGGATCACTCGCTTGCGCTTGGTAGTTTATCAGGAATTGCACCTCACTATGACAACTTAGGCGTCATTTGGTTTGATGCACATGGTGATTTAAATACAGCAGAAACATCTCCGAGTGGTAATATTCACGGTATGATTTTAGCAGAATTATTAGGTGTAGGTAATGATAAGTTAACGTCGGTGAACGGCTTTAATGCAAAACTTAAATTTGAAAACGTCGTCTTAATCGGGGTTAGAGATTTAGACGATGGAGAAAAAAAACTAATTAAAGAAAAGAATATTTTAACGTTCTCTATGAGTGACGTAAGAATACTTGGTTTAAATGAGATTTTAAACCGTACTTTAAAGCATTTAGAGCATACAGATGGTTTACATTTATCATTTGACGTAGACTCAATTGACCCGATGGAAGTAAAAGGTACAGGTACTAAAGTACCAGGAGGACTCTTTACTTCTGAAGTCATCATGTTTATGGAAGAATTAAGTAAAACAAACAAGCTCACTTCAATGGATTTAGTAGAAGTGAATCCTTTACTCGATGAGGAAAATAAAACAGCAGAAACAGCTGTACACGTAACAGAATATTTATTCGGTAAACGTACAAAGTAAGCTAGTGCAATTGCACTAGCTTTTTTAACGTTTATTAAACATTGTTGCATTTTGTTATAAAAACGTTCATACTCTAAAAGAGTGAAACGTGAGGTGTACATATGATTGGTAATAGAATTAAAGAATTAAGGAACAATCAAAAGCTGACTCAAGAAGAATTGTCTGAAGGCATCGTATCGAGAACGTATTTAAGTTTAATTGAAAAAGGATCGGTTCAGCCATCGAATAACGTGCTTGTTAAGTTAAGTGAACGACTTGGTGTAAATGTGAATGACTTGATGGTTGAAAGTAAGAACTATCAATACAGCGATATCGATATGAGTCGTGAGATAATTTTTTATGAGAATAAAATTCAAAATGAAGAATTTGACGTCATTGAACAATTTATCGACAACCACTATGAAGAAAAAGAAGATATTAAAAAGTTAGATCTAGCGAGAATCTATTTAATATATGGAGAATATTATTTAAATCGATCTCAATACAATTTATGTAAACGATATCTAGACGATGCAGCAGATATACTGTTAAAAATGCCTGTGAACGATTATTTTATTCGTTATACGAATGTGATCAGTCGCTACTATGTTAAAAATAATGATTATGATGAAGCACTCGACGTTTTAGAACGTGCACTCGTTGAAATGTCTTATACGAATCAATTTCAACTAGAGTCTATTCAGAACTTATATTTAATGGCGAATATTTATTTCGATAAGAAGCAGTACTATACAGTGCTACGAATTATAAAGAGAATGGAATACCTTTCTCGTCAAGTAAATATTACTTATAAAGAAGAAGAAGTACGTTATATGAAGGGTATTTGCCTGTATCATGAGAAAAAATTTGATACACTAGAACTAATTACAGCGAACAAAAATAATGTGTACGATAAAGTACTATATTCATATTCACTTCTTGCGAAAGGGGACGTTAAGTCTGCGCTTGATATATATGGAACGATTGAATTCACGCGTGAATTCAATGCATTGAATGAGATAATAGACGAACTCGACGAGCGATTCAAATCTATTATCTAGAGAGGAAAAGAAACGACATGCTTATAGGAAAACTATTTGAAGAAACACCAACACTCCATTTAATTACAAGTATTGTCGACTTATTAATTGTATGGTTTGTATTTTATCAACTAATTAATGTGATTAAAGGGACAAAAGCAATCCAGTTAATCAAAGGTATATTTTTCATAATCATCGGTCGAGCAGTGAGTAACTTCCTTGAACTGACGACGACGACACAAATATTTGACCTTGTACTTGAATGGGGATTCTTAGCAGTAATTGTAATATTCCAGCCTGAGTTAAGACGAGCGTTAGAACAACTCGGACGAGGAAAGATCTTTAAAAAGTCGACGACAAATCGTGAAGACGAATTAGAGAAGTATCGTGAAGAAATGATTACTGCTGTGAAATATATGGCCAAACGTAGAATCGGGGCTTTAATTGTGTTTGAACGTGAAACTGGATTAAAAGACTATATCGAAACAGGAACGCCGATGAATGCAGATTTAACTGCTGGCTTACTAATTAACGTTTTCGTACCGAATACGCCACTTCACGACGGTGCGATGATTGTACGAGACGATAAAATCATTACAGCAGGGAGTTATCTACCGCTATCAGAGAGTAATAAAATCGGCAAAGAACTTGGGACTAGACACCGAGCAGCTGTCGGTATTTCAGAAGTTACAGATGCATTTACAATCGTCATTTCTGAAGAGACTGGTGACGTTTCTACGACTATTGACAGCCGTTTAAGAAAAAATATTTCGATAGAAGAACTCGATGAAGAATTAAAGAAGTACTGGATAATGACATCCGTAAAGAAAGACGGAGGTGGTCTATTTGCTAGAAAGTAAACCGGGTATACTTTTCGTATCACTGATACTCGCGTTATTCATGTTTGCGAGTGCCAATAAGATATTTGAAGATTTTAATCTGTTTGGACAAAGTGGTGGTAATAATACGATTACGATTGAAAATGTACCTGTTGAATTAAAGTACGATGAAGAAGAGTACTACGTGACAGGAGCACAAAAAACAGTCCAAGTGAACTTCTCAGGAACACCATCAAAGTTAAAACAAATTCAAGCGACAGATAACTTTAACGTCATATTAGATTTACGAAATTATGAGCTTGGTGAGTTTGAAGTGACGTATGAAGTAGAAGGAATACCTGAAGACGTCACAGCAACAGTTTTACCGAAAAAGACAACGGTGTCGATTCAAAACTTAGTCGAACAAACATTTGAAGTTCGAGCGGAAGTAAATGAAAGTCGTTTATCATCTAACTATACAATCGAGTCTATTACGACAGACCCAGAAGTCGTCACTGTTAGAGGTGGAGAAGATGATATGGCACGTATACAGTATGTTCGTGCAATGATTTCTGGCACTGAGAAGATTACTGACGCGATTAGAGAAAGTGCGGAAGTGAGTGTCTTTGACGGCGTTTATAACAAATTAGATGTCGTAATCGAGCCGCAGAAAGTTGCAGTAGATATTAAAGTTAAAGAAAACAGTAAAGAAGTGCCGGTCTATTTAAATGTCGTCGGTAGTTTAAAAAGTGGATACCAACTCGATGGTATCTCATTAGAAAATGAGACGATAACAATATACGGACCACAAGATATGCTTGATGAAATCGTCGGAGTCGAAGCGGAAATTAATTTAGAAGATATCGATCAATCTGGTAGTTTTAATGTATCACTATCACTACCAAGTAATATACAAAAAACTGAACCAGCGAACGTAAAAGCTGAAGTCAAAATAAGTAAGAAATAGGAGTTAATTATGGGTAAATATTTTGGAACAGACGGTGTTAGAGGAGTAGCAAACGCGTTTTTAACACCCGAACTCGCATTTAAACTTGGACGTGTTGGAGGCAGTGTTTTACTTGAAAATAGTAAAGAAGAAAGACCGCGCGTTCTGATCGGAAGAGATACACGTATTTCTGGAGAGATGTTAGAATCTGCACTCATTGCTGGATTATTATCAATCGGAGCAGAAGTCATTCGACTTGGGGTTATTTCAACACCAGGTGTTGCATATTTAACAAAAGATATGGAAGCGGACCTCGGTGTGATGATTTCTGCATCACATAACCCAGTGGAGGATAACGGTATTAAGTTCTTCCAAAACGACGGATTTAAACTCGATGACGAGACAGAAGCAAAAATTGAAAGTATGTTAGAAGAAGATGCTGAATTGCCACGTCCGACAGGTGTCGATGTTGGATTTATAACAGACTTTTTCGAAGGTGGTCAAAAATATTTAAGTCATTTAAAAGCGACAATTGACGGAGATCTACTCGATCAACATATCGTCCTTGACGGTGCACATGGTGCGACGTATTCACTTGCTCCGTACTTATTCGGTGACTTAGAAGCGGACGTTGATACGATTGGCTGTAATCCAGATGGTACAAACATTAACGCTGGATTCGGTTCAACACATCCAGAGAAATTACAAGAAAAAGTCGTCGAACTCGGTGCTGGCTTTGGTCTTGCGTTCGATGGAGATGGCGATCGTATCATTGCGGTTGACGAAAAAGGACAGCTCGTCGACGGAGATAAAATCATGTACATCTTAGCAAAGGACTTAAAAGAAAATGGTCTTTTAAATGACGACATGGTCGTAAGTACAGTAATGAGTAACTTAGGGTTTTATCAAGCACTTGAAAAGTTAAATATTAAAAGCGACAAAACAAAAGTTGGAGATCGTTACGTCGTTGAAGAAATGAAAACACACAACTATAACTTAGGTGGAGAGCAATCTGGTCATATTATTATGCTCGACCATAATACAACAGGTGACGGTTTATTAACAGGTGTACAACTCGCACACATCATTAAAAAAAGTGGTAAGACACTAAGTGAATTACATGGTGAAATGGTGAAATTCCCACAAGAACTCGTGAACGTAAAAGTCGAGGACAAATATCACGTAACTGATAACGAAAAAGTAAAATCAGTCATACAATCTGTCGAAGAAGAAATGGCGGGTAATGGACGAATTTTAGTTCGTGCATCCGGAACAGAGCCACTTGTACGTGTAATGGTAGAAGCAGAAACAGAAGAACAAGCGAAATCTTATGCAGAAAAAATTGCTCAAATAGTCGAAGAAGAAATGGGATTATAAAAATTTCATTCATATAAAACGCACATCAACTCGATGTGCGTTTTATTATTTCGGATTTTAAAATAATTTTTATAAATCATATTGCATTTATTTAACTAAAGCGTTAACATAACTGTAAATATCAAATTTTCAGAATTTGATATTAAAATTTTTAGGAGGTTTGTATATGGTAGAGCAACTTAGACGTTTGTTTTTACTGTTCTCGATCGTTCTAATGGTTTTAACTTCGTTCTCGCCACTCGCTAATGCGGCTGAAAATGATTTTGATTTAGACAGCACGCTTAGAGTAGAAGGTTTAAAGCACGATGTTAAACTAACAAAAGAACAACTTGAACAACAGCGAGCAATTGCTGAACAATTAGAACTTATCAATGGTCCAGCAACAATCTCTGAAAACTTAGAAGGAGAGACAGGGCAAGTAGATGTAATTGTCCACTATCGTACGCCGTCTGTAGGGTTAGCGAAAGGTATCGCTAATGCGAAAGGCAAAAACTTTACAGCAGCAGACGAAAAGAAGGTTAAAAACGAAATCGCAAAAGAGCGATTACGTGTTCAAAAAGAAAGAAAGTTTAAGAAGATAAAAGTTAAGGAGAAGAAGAAATACGACGTAGTCTTAAATGCTGAGGCATTAACAGTTGATGCAAAAGACTTAGACAAGCTGATTGAGCTTAAAGATGTTGCATTTGTTGAAAAAGACACTGTTGTAACTTTAGATCCTGAAATTACGAAAGTACATATTCCAGAATCAGCTGAACTAGCAAAAGGTGAGGATGATGTTTCATCTAACCTAATACCTGCTTTAAAACACCTTGAAATCGAAAAGGTTTGGGAAATTGGTGAAAAAGGTAACGGCGTTAAAGTCGGAGTACTCGACACTGGAATTGACTACAACCACCCAGACTTAAAAGATGTTTATAAAGGTGGACGTAACTACGTAGAAGGTAATGAATACAAATCACCACGTGCAGCAGATGATCCGTATGAAACTAATCCAGACGAGCGTCCAGACAATGTTCCAGAAGAAAGAAACGGAAGTGAGTACTGGACAACTCACGGTACACACGTAGCGGGGACAATTGCAGCACAAGGTAACAACGAATACGGTGTTGTTGGTGTTGCGCCGAACGTTCAATTATATGCATACCGCGTGCTTGGAGCATATGGTAGCGGATATACGAACTGGATTGTAAGTGGTATTGAAGACGCAGTTAAAGACGGCATGGACGTTATTAACTTATCACTCGGTAACAGCTCAGCAGATGAAGCACAAGCAAACTCATTTGCAGTTAACAACGCTATGTTACTTGGTACAGTTGCTGTATCAGCGACAGGTAACTCAGGTCCAAATCGTTCTACAGTTGGTGGTCCAGCTTCAGGTGCGATTGGTATCGGTGTAGGTAACACGACACTACCAGAGTTAAAATACTACGCAAATGTTACGCTAGAATCTGGAGACTATAAAAAAGAGTTAAAAGACGTACTCTTTATGACATACACAATGAATGAAAATCCAGCAGACCAACTAAGTGATACTGAAGAAGTAGTTGCAGTACCAAATGTTGGTAAAGTAGAAGACTTTAAAGGACTGGATGTAAAAGATAAAGTTGCACTTATTCAACGTGGAGATATTCCATTTGTTGAAAAAATTCAAAACGCTAAAGAACAAGGTGCAAAAGGAGTTATTATTTATAACTCTGAAAGTGGAAGCGGCGCACCTGGTCCAACAGGATTATTCTTAGGTAAATCATTCCACTACGTACCGACGTTAGATGTTGGTTACACTGACGGTAAAGAGTTCAAAGAAGCTATCGACAAAAACAAAGAAGGTAAAGTGACGTTTAACTCATTTAAAGATGAAGTATCAGGTGGAGACGAAATGAACGATTCATCTTCTAGAGGTCCGTCGAAACCAAACTTTGACATTAAGCCGGATGTTTCAGCACCGGGTACAAACATCTTATCTACAGTACCAGTGTTTAAAGCATTCGATGAAAATATGGATTACACGTATGCATTCGCAGAGTACACAGGGACTTCTATGGCAACTCCACATGTTGCAGGTATTGCAGCGTTAATCTTAGAGTTAAACCCTGATTACACGCCGTTTGACGTGAAATCTGCACTTTCAAACACAGCGAAATTACTCGACACATCTACATTTGATGTATTCGATCAAGGTGCTGGACTTGTACAGCCGTATAGAGCTGCAACGACTGACTCACTACTTAAAGTGAATCATGAAACAGAAATGGACGGAACAGTTCATGAGCATACACGTGGTACAATGTCATTTGGAAAAATGCAAAGTGGTGAATCAAAAACTAAAGAATTATTCATCGAGAATAATAGTGGTTCATCTGTAAACTACAACATCGAAATTGAGATGTTATCAGATGTTGGAATTAACCTTCAAGCGAGCGAAACTTCAGTATCAACAGCAGACAACGCGTCTGTAGAGTTTACGATTGATGCTCCTGAAGACACACCAGACGGAACAGAAGTCCAAGGTTACATTCACGTGAAGAGTGACCACGGTGATTACAGCGTTCCATTTGCTGCTTTAATCGGTGATGATGCAGGTGGCGAAAGCATTAAGAAAGTTGAATTACAAGACTTACACATTTCACCAAACGATGACGGCGTACAAGATGAAACTGTACTCGACCTTGAGTTTGGTCAACCACAAAGCTATGCACTTGTTTCATACTTTAACTTACTCGACCCTAAATCTGGTCCAGATAACGACGGGTATGAAGGTACAATTGATTTCTTATTCTTACCAGAATTAAAAAATCAATTACCGATTACAGGTGACATGTACAATATCGTAGATGAAAAACGTGTACCAGGTAAAATTGATGATGGTGTATACACAGTAGATGTTCTATCAATTGATAAACAATCTCAATTAAACTCTGAGTTCGACGGTCCATTATTCGTTAAACGTAAAGCGACTGAAATTACAGAAGCAAAAGTTGTAGATGGCAACTTAGATATTACTGTAGACGATCTTTATATCAACGCATTACCAAAACTTAAAGAGCTTTATGGATTAGATTACGATCCGAACTTATTCGTTAAAGGTAAAGTGAAATTAAGTAATGGTGAAGAAGAGTTAACTGGTAACGGACAATTCACTAAAGAAGGTAAGTTCAACTTCGATCAGAAGTTCGATACTGCTTACCACTTAACTATCGACTTTGCGGATGCAGCTGGTAACAGTAAGACATATGAGTACACTGTAAACCCTGCTGAAAATGATGTAAAAGAAGGACATCACGAATTACCAAACGAACCAGCACCAGAGCCAGATCCTGAGCCAGAACCAGAGCCAGGTGATGACGAAGGAGAGTTTGAAGGAGAAGTTGTTTCATTCGATCCAAACAACTATGACGGCTTATTCGTAAATGGTAGAAGTGATGTTGTCGCTGATTTTTCTGAATACAACAGCGTAGCTGTTGAGTTAGATAATAATGCACTAAACACACTTTCAAAACTTAAAAAGAACAAATCGTTAACATTTGATTTAGGTGGTTACGGCGTTAAGTTTAACGTAGATAACTTCAAAGAATTAAATGGCTATGACAACGTATATGTTGTTCTCGAAAAATTTGAATCAGACGGATTATCAGATCAACTTAAAGTAAAACTTATCGGTGAATCAAATGGTGCCGCTGAAGAAGTATCTCAGTTAAATTCAAACTTTGTTGTACTTCTAGAGTCGCCAAAACAAAAAGTTAATGTGTTAAATGTTAACTCTGGTGAACAATTCAAAGGTAATGGATTATTTAATAAAAAATCTGGACAACTTGAGTTGAAAACTAAAGAGTTTAGCGCATATGTAGTTGTAGAACAATAGTAAGAACGAGCGAAAGCTCGTTCTTCTATTCTTTAGAAGAGGAGGATTATATGAAGAAGCTAATACTTTCTTTTGTTTTATCAGCATGTGCGTGCTTTGTATTATCAAACGAAGCGCATGCGTTAATGTTACAGCCGAGTCAACCATTCTCTGAAGAAGAAGAGGAAAATGATTCTATAACGTATACATATGGAAAGTTTGTAGATGAACATTTTGTACAACCTGATACTGACGCTGCGGATTTTGCGTTACAACTAGCTGTAGGGAAACGATATGTATGGGGTGGGAACTCTAATACAGAAGTTGATTGTTCTGCGTTTACACAGCAGTTTTTAAGAGAATTTAAAGGGATTAACATCTCTAGAACAACATATGATCAAGTGAGAGAAGGTACACGAGTAGAAAACCCTGAACCAGGAGACTTAGTGTTCTTTAACGACTTTGCACACGTTGGTGTATATGTTGGAGATGGAATGATGGTCGACGCATTAAATCCAGACGAAGGTGTCGGACTACGTGCAGTATCTTATGTCCATGGTAAAGTGGACGGGTATTACAGATATTAAAAAACACGTCACATAAGTGACGTGTTTCAGGCTGTAGACAAAGTCTCTTATGAGATG
>NZ_KV820782.1:0-44823 GCF_001815515.1 Nosocomiicoccus sp. HMSC059G07 | reverse complement strand
TAATGGAGCGGGTGAGGAGAATCGAACTCCCGACATCAGATTGGAAGTCTGAGGTTTTACCACTAAACTACACCCGCGTTTTCGTTTCAACTCTTACTATTATACAGAGTTGAAAAACTAAGTCAATAGAAAAGTTAAAGTTTTTTATTTTATTTTATCTGCGCAACTAGTTGTTAAGTTGACGCTTAATTATTATACACAATCGTTTAACTTAATGCAAACAAAAATGTATATGCGGCTGAGAGGACTTGAACCTCCACGGGATAAACTCCCACTAGGCCCTCAACCTAGCGCGTCTGCCGATTCCGCCACAACCGCTTATTAAGATAACGATATCTATTATATTCTCTTTACATTTCTCTGTCAATACGATTATTTAGATTTCTCAATACTTTTTATTTTTATCAACATCCATACTAAATATCTTCTTTTAAATAATGTATGTTTTACTTCTATATAATGAGGGAATTATTATTCTGTCGAATTTGCAAGTCAAAATTTAATGTGCTATACTTTATTTAGAATTATTCTAATTTAATTTTGGAGGTTAATTATGTCAAAACACTATAACCCTGAAGAACAAAAGTTAACGACTCTATTCGGTAACCCTGTAGGTGACCGTGAGAACACAATGACTGTTGGCCCACGTGGTCCAATCGTTATGCAAGATCCTTATTTCTTAGATATGATGGCACACTTCGACCGCGAAGTAATTCCAGAGCGTCGTATGCACGCTAAAGGATCTGGTGCTTACGGTACATTCACAGTAACAAATGATATTACTAAATATACGAAAGCAAAGATTTTCTCAGAAGTTGGTAAGAAAACAGAAATGTTCGCTCGTTTCTCAACTGTAGCTGGTGAACGCGGTGCAGCTGACGCTGAACGTGATATTCGTGGATTTGCACTTAAGTTCTACACTGAAGAAGGTAACTGGGACTTAGTTGGTAACAACACACCTGTATTCTTCTTCCGTGATCCTAAGTTATTCCCAAGCTTAAACCACGTTGTTAAACGTGATCCACGTACAAACGTGAATAACCCGAATTCTCAGTGGGATTTCTGGACGTCATTACCTGAAGCGTTACACCAAGTAACAATTCTTATGACTGACCGTGGTATCCCGTCAGACTTCCGTCATATGCATGGATTCGGTTCACACACTTACGCGATGATTAACGAAGATAACGAACGTGTATGGGTGAAATTCCACTTTAGAACACAACAAGGTATTCGTAACTACACTGCTGAAGAAGCAGTAGATGTTGTCGGTAAAGACCGTGAATCTTCACAACGTGACCTATACAACGCGATTGAAGATGGAGACTTCCCTAAATGGAAAATGTTCATCCAAGTAATGACTGAAGAAGAAGCAAGAAATCATTACCACAACCCGTTCGATTTAACAAAAGTATGGTATAAAGGTGAATTCCCATTAATCGAAGTTGGTGAGTTTGAGTTAAATAAAAACCCTGAGAACTACTTCGCAGAAGTAGAACAAGCAGCGTTTGCACCAACTAACATCGTTCCTGGTCTTGGATTCTCACCAGACAAAATGTTACAAGGTCGTTTATTCTCATATGGAGATACTCAGCGTTACCGCTTAGGTGTAAACCACCACCAAATTCCAGTAAACTCACCAAAAGGTGCGACAAACGTATGTCCATTCAGCCGTGACGGTGCGATGAGAGTTGACGGCAACTTAGGTTCACATATCAACTATTATCCAAATAGTTACGGTGCACACAATTCACAAAAAGATGCAAAACAACCTGAATTAAACTTAGAGCTCGGTCAAGTATATGAGTACGACTTCCGTGAAGACGACGATAACTACTACGAGCAACCAGGTAAATTATTCCGTCTTCAATCTGAAGAAGGTAAACAAACGATCTTCAAAAACACTGCAATTGAAATGGCAGGCGTTGAAGAGCACATTAAAAAACGTCACATCTTCAACTGTTACCAAGCAGACGAAGAGTACGGTAAAGGTGTCGCAGAGGCACTCGGCATCGACATCAACGATGTTGACCTAGTAAATGGAGATCACCCATTCGAAGGTAAACCAGTACAAGTAAAAAAAGACTAATATAAATAACTAAAGAGTGAAGCAAATGCTTCACTCTTTTTTAATTACTTTTTCATCGTTAATGATATTCTATTTTTCTTTTCGTCTACTGATAAAACAGATACTTCAACAATATCTCCACTACTTACAACGTCGAGCGGATGTTTTACATATCGATTAGCTAGTTGTGAAATATGGACAAGTCCATCTTGGCCGACTCCGATGTCAACGAATGCTCCGAAGTCTGTAACATTTCTTACTGTTCCAGATAGCTTCATACCTTCTTTTAAATCCGAAAGTTCTAACACGTCACTTTTTAAAATCGGTGTATCGTACTTATCTCGGATGTCTCTTAAAGGCGCAATTAAACTATCGATAATATCGTTTAATGTCGGAAGTCCGATATCATTTTCTTCACTATATTTACGTTTATCGAGTGTATTTAACTTTTCCTTAATACTCTCTTCACCGAGCTCATCTATCGATGCACCAACTGATTTTAGTAATGCATATGTGTTTTTATATTGCTCCGGGTGAATTGGCGTTTGGTCGAGTGGTTCTTCTCCACCGACAATTCTTAAAAATCCGACAGCTTGCTCAAATGTTTTCGGTCCTAGTCTTTTTACTTTTTTAAGGTCTGATCGTTTTGTAATCCCTTCAGTCTCTCTATACTCTACAATGTTTTTTGAAATTGTTTTATTTAATCCTGAAACGTGTTCTAGTAATTTGTAAGACGCAGTGTTTACATCTACACCAACTTGGTTTACTGCTGTTTCAACGACAAAATCTAATGACTCATTTAAGAATTTTTGGTTAATATCGTGTTGATACTGTCCGATTCCTAATGATTTCGGGTCAATTTTTACGAGTTCAGCAAGTGGATCTTGAATACGACGGGCAATCGATACCGCACTTCTCTCTTCTACTTCAAAATCTGGGAATTCTTCACGTGCTACGTCCGACGCTGAATACACAGAAGCACCCGCTTCATTTACGATAATAAACGGCACTTCTATTTTATATTTCTTTAAAAAGTTTGCAACGAATTCTTCAGTCTCTCTCGATGCTGTTCCGTTACCAATCGCAATTAATGTGACTTTATTTTCTTCAATAATCTCTTTAAAAATCGCTTCGCTTTTATCCGTGTTTTTAGAGCTGTGAGGATAAATAACATTCTTCTCTAAGAACTTACCGTTTGAATCGATAACTGCGAGCTTACACCCTGTTCGAAACGCTGGGTCGACACCTAAAATCGTATGATTTTTAAGTGGTGGTTGTAGAAGTAAACTCTTTAGGTTTTCTTCGAAAATATTTACCGCATGCGTTTCCCCTTTTTTCGTTAACTCATTACGTATTTCACGTTCTAAACTTGGTAAAATTAAACGTTTTAAACTATCGTCGATCGTTTCTTCTATCAATTGCTTTGTTTTACTTTTTTCTTTTAATTCTTGACGGTATAAATAACTCGTAATTTTATCGTCATCATGTTGGAAACCGATGCGTAACACATCTTCTTTCTCTCCACGATTCATTGCAAGTATACGGTGCGATGGTATTGTTTTTACGCGTTCACTATAGTCATAATACATTTCAAAAATTTGCGTTTTGTCATCGTGTTCCTTTTTCTCAGTCGATGTAATTTCTGAGTGATTTTGAATGACGCTTAATATGTACATACGGTGTTGTGGGTTATCCGAAATTATTTCTGCAATTATATCTTTTGCACCTGCAACTGCGTCTTCTATAGTTTTGATTTCTTCGTTAATATATTGTTCTGCCTCTTTATAAATATCTTTAGCGTCAACATCTTGTTTATAAATCATTTCAGCGAGCGGCTCTAATCCTTTACGCTTTGCTTCTGTTGCGCGTGTTTTCTTCTTCTGTCTAAACGGACGATATAAATCTTCAACACGTGCTTGAGATGTTTGACGTAATATTTGATTTTTTAAATCTTCAGTAAGTAGCCCTTGTTCGTCGATTAAGCGAATGACATCTTCTTTTCTTTTTTCTAATTCTTCTAGATAGTTATACTCATCAGAAATTTGCTTAATTGAAACTTCATCAAGTCCGCCCGTTTGCTCTTTTCTATAACGTGCGATAAAAGGCACCGTCGCATTTTCTTCTAACATATTGAGTACGTTTAATACATACTCTGATTTAATTTTTAATTTACTCGATAACTCTTTAACTAATGTTTCGTTCATAATGTCCTCCTAAACAATAAAACCTAATCATTATGATTAGGCTTAAATATCTATATCTGTATTTTTAACAGAATCTCTCAACTTTTTAAGTGCTGCACGTTGTAATCTTGATACATGCATTTGGCTTAAACCGATTTTTTCTCCAGTCTCTTTTTGACTTAAAGATTCTAAAAATGTATATCGTATAATCTGTTGTTCTCTTTCAGATAAAATCGGTAATAACTTTTCTATAAGTAAACGTTCCTCGGTTTGAGCATAATTATCATCTTCCTCACCCATTACGTCGAGTAACGTCACAGATGAACCTTCGTTATCTGCGTCAATCGAGTGATCCACACTTAACGCATTGTAGCTTTGTCCCATCTCCATCGCTTCGAGTACTTCTTCTTCTGTTGCACCGATATATTCTGCGATTTCTTTAACAGATGGTGATCGCTCTAGCTCATTCGTTAACTCATCTGTAGAACGTTTGATTTTTGGACCAAGCTCTTTAATACGCCTCGGGACATGAACACTCCACGTTTTATCTCTTAAATAACGTTTGATTTCACCGAGAACTGTCGGTACTAGAAATGCTTCAAATTTACGCTCAAAAGATAAATCGAATCGTTTAATTGCACCGAGCAATCCAATCATACCGACTTGTACAAGGTCTTCGTGATGTGATTGCCCTTTTGAATATCGATATGCGAGTGACTCGATGAGTTTTTCATAGTGATAAACTAAACGCGTTTGTGCTTCATCGCTTCCTGTTTCTTGATATTCAGTAATTAAGCGATTAATTTCATCACGTGAAAGTTCTTTTCTAGTTTGTGATTGCTCCATCTTTTTGCACCTGACCTTCACCAATGTACTTCACCATACTAATTGTCACACCTTGTGTACGTCTAACGTTCACATCATCCATTAGTGTCTCAATTAGGAAAAGCCCAAGTCCTCCTTCTCTTAAAAAGCTTACAGAATCAGACTCTTCGTACGGTCCAAGTTCTTTTTTTACCGTTTCATAGTCAAAACTTTTTCCAGAATCTTGAACGATAATTTCAACACGACCCTCTGATACCGCAAATCCGATAGTAATTTCATTATCGCTATCAGAATATGCATGCTTCACTGCGTTCGTTACCGCTTCGCTAACAGCAATCTTCGTATCTTCAATTTCTTCGTATGTCGCGCCAGCACTATTTAAAATACCAGATAACGTTAGGCGAACGAGCCCTACGTATTTTGGTTTTGCAGGTATTTTCATTTCTATATATTCATAATTTTTACTCATCTACATTCGCTCCCGATTGCGTGATTTGAATCAAGTCGCTTAGTCCTGTTATTTCAAATAGTTTCATAACACGATCGTTTGCACCTGAAATTCTTAACTCATTATTATACTGATTTAAATCTTTGAGTGTCCCAACAAAAAGACCAAGTCCTGTTGAATCCATATATGTAAGGTCACTTAAATCGACGTGTAAGTTATGAGTGCCTTCTGAGACGATCGGGTTAAATACTTTCTTTAATTCCGGCACTGTATAAATGTCGAGTTCTCCTCCAACTTTCACATAAAATACTTCTTGTGCCTCTTTGACTTCAATCTTAATATTCATAACAGTAATCCTACTCCATTTCAGACAAATATATAGTAATACAATACCCGTATTGATTTTTTAATAAACGTTAATGTAGCGTCTTAATTAAAATACACGTTAAATCATCTTTTCGAGTCTGATCTTGCATACGAGTGAGTTGCTGATATAGATTTCGGACGATATCTTGCGGATGTTCGTCGCGATTATCGCGAATCATATTTTTAACGTCTTCCATATCTATAAAAGTACCGTCGTGCTTTCTTAATTCTGAGACCCCATCAGTGTAAATGAAAATAATATCTTTATCATTAAGTGAAACTGTACTTTCTTTATAGGAAACGCCTTGCATCACACCGAGGACAAGATCTCTCGTATCGAGAGTTTCAAAAATGTCGTCTTCATATCGATATACTAATGCGGGCTCGTGACCAGCACTAGCGTATGTAAGTTCAAAGTTTTTATAATCATAAACGGCATAAAACATCGTAATAAACATATTTTTATTGATGTTTTTTTCTACTAAGTCATTAATTTTCTCTAACACACGGTGAGGGCTATACGTTAAATGTGAGAGTTCTAAAGAGAACTTTAACATCGCCATCGCAATAGATGCAGGGATACCTGAACCGATGACGTCTGCAACTGCGATACCTACTTTATCGTCATATTGTTTTAATATGTTAAAGTAGTCTCCGTTTACTTTTCCTGCAGCAACACTAATTGCACCGAGTTGTGAGTTATCGATAATTGGAATTTCTGACTTTAACATCGTACGCTGAACACTTGCAGCGACTTCTAATTCTTGGTCATGATGATTAATTTGATCGAGCATCGCTCGATAATCACGGTACGTAAATCCGAATGATATCATGACTTCCTCAAGAATTTCTAACGACTTTTTTATTTCTTCACCGTCGTTAATATGTAAATGATTGAGCATTTGAATATGTAAAGATACAATTTCTTCAGGAGAAGTGTCTATTTCAATAACATTTTGACTGAACGTTTGGCATCGTGCGATTGCTTCATCCACTGCATTCTCATAAATGAATAGTTGTAGTATCGTTTCGTATTCTTTTGCAAGTTTATCAATGTAGGTCAATCGTGCTCCTCCTATTCATTAATATGTATGTAATGCTTACTTCGATTTACGATGTTTCTTCTTTTGCTTTTTGTTTGAATCATCGTCTAGTCCAAGGCTGATCTGAATCGCCTTGTCCACTTCTTTCATTTTCTCATCATCTAAATATGTAAGTTTTTCTTGTAACCTAGTCTTATCTATCGTTCGAATTTGCTCTAGCAGTATTACCGAGTTAGTCTTAAACTTATACTTTTCAGCGTTCACTTCGACGTGTGTCGGTATTTTTGCTTTATCAATTTTTCCAGTAATCGCAGCGACGATTAACGTCGGTGAAAACTTGTTCCCCGTATCATTTTGAATAATAACAACAGGGCGTTTACCGCCCTGTTCAGAGCCTTGAACTGGAGAAAGATCAGCTAGGTATACTTCTCCACGTTTCATCTACTCACCATCTTTTTTGTTATTGTTTTTATTTTGTTCATTTTGAAGTTTTTGGGAGTAGATACGTTCTACCTCACATTCAAGATGAAAACCTTCTCTAGCGATTATTAAGTTAAGTTCAGACATCTCTAAATATCCGTCTTTCATAGACTGTTCTATTGATTTGTCTAACATATATGAACTCACAATAATCCTCTCCCTTTATTATCCATAACATTACTTATATTTTAACATAATAAGTAACATTCTCTGAATTATTTTAAGATTTCATTGGATACGTCTATTTCACCAGATTGTTTGTATACGCGTGGTAGTCGTCTCGTTAGTAAATTTGTCGATTCATACGGTATTGTGCCGACGTGTGCACTAAAGCGCTCAAGTGATTGTGGGCTATCGTAATGGTTATCAATAACGATGACTTCATCGCCAACTTTAGCATCTACTTCAATCATCGCAGCATCCATACAAATACGGCCGACAAATGGATAGTGTTTGTCGTTCACTTTTACAGTATATCCTGTATGTTTTCTTAATAAGCCGTCGCCGTATCCGATCGGTATCGTCGCGATTTTCGTATCGCTATCGACGATAAATGTCTCATCGTAACCGACAAAGTCGTTTTTCTTTAATTCGTGCGTATCGACAACTTGTGTAATAAGTCGTAACGCAGGGTTAAGTGGAACTTGTGATTTCTCTTTGACCATTAAACTTGGGTAATAGCCATATAGTGAAATTCCTATTCGAACTGCATTCGTAAAATCACCATCAAACAGTAACGAACCCGCTGAATTTAATACGTGTACAAATTGTGGGCGTTTTACTGATTCTACAATTGTTTTAAATTTGTCAATTTCCTTTTGTGCACCGTAAGACGTCGATGCAGCAAGTGCAAGATGAGAAAAAATACCTTCGTATACGAAGTGATCTGATGCTTCTATTTTTTCAATCATCTCTTTAATTTCTTCAACATCATCTGTACCGTAGCGATTCATATGGCTATTCACTTTAATATGAATCCATACGTTTTTGTCATATTCACCGGTATTATGTTTTAATGCCGCTTCAAGCCACTCTAAATTTGGAGCTGTGAGTGCGATGCGATGCTGGATTGCTTTATTTATATGTTCTGGATTGATGATTCCAAGAATGAGTATTTTAGATTTTATACCGTGCATTCTTAGTTCAATCGCTTCATCGAGTGTTCCAACCGCAAAAAAGTCTACCCCATTTTCTTCTAAAAATTGACTTACTCTTACGGCGCCATGTCCGTATGCATTAGATTTCACAACAGCAATAAATGTCTTATCTTCGTGTAGTCGCTGAACTTCTAAATAGTTACGGTATATTCGGTCTAAATCGACTTCAACGTATGCATCTCGATAAAATCTATCTTCCATAATTATACTCTCCTTAATTATCACTCATTATAATGACAGTCGCTGTCGCGTATTGTTTAGAGTGGGATATTGAAATCAGTGAATTTGTATTTACTATATACGGTTTTCCGTCATCGTCGTTTAAAATCTCAATATGTTTAAAGTTTAAAGCGCCAATTCCTGTTCCAAGTGCCTTTGCGTATGCTTCTTTCCCTGCAAAGCGCCCGGCTAAATACTCAAGCTTTCTCTCGGTATTTTTAATTGACATATACTTTGCGAGTTCTTCATCACTTAAAATACGACGTGCCAAACGGTCGTCTTTATTAACTGATTGAACACGTTCAATTTCGATAATATCTGTGCCGAGACCATTAATCATGTACTTCATCCTCTTTAAGAATTGCTATTTCTCTTTTTCGGTTATCTTTTACGATACTTCGAATCATCGTACGAATTTCATCGGCACGCTCCTTTTCTAATTCAGGGATATACGTGCCACCACCCGCTGTCGATATACTAATTCCTTTTAAGCCGAATTTACTCATGATTGGACCTTCTGTCACGTCTACATTTTGGATTCTAAAAAGTGGAATTACCGTGTGCTTACGGTTAAATATACCATCGTTAACGATGAGTACTTCATCTGTAAATTTAAATTCAAAATACTTATAAAATAAACTTGGGTGAACCCACATTCTATAAATCAGTTCATATAAAAGAAAAAGTCCTGCAACTCCTCCGACAATCATCGCTGGAATGTGTAGAAAGTCAAAGAAATATGCTAGAACACCACAAATTATAATAACGACGAGTGCGATTGAAAGTCCGAATACAGCTTGAATTCTCCAGTAGTTAATCGCTTTTCTAGATACTTTCTCCATTCTGAACTCCCTTTCTTACATAGTCGAATATTTCATTTGCTTCTTTATACTCTAAATGTTTTACGTCAACCGTTGTAGGTATAAGACCAGACGCTGTTTTCACTTCAATAGTTCCGAGGTTTGCACGCTCTGTAAATATCGTTTGGCGAATCGCGCAGTCGATAATTTTACTGCGTTTAAAAATATAGTGACTGCGTTTAAACGAAGATGTCGTTAACATATTTAAATCTCCATTTTCAATACGAACACCGCTATTTTTAGCTGAATATATGCCGCTGATAACAGTTAAAACTATTATAAATACACCGACTAGAAGTGCGATATATAATGCAATCATTTGATCATAGTAATAAAGAATACCACTCGTGATTGAAATGACCATAAAAGGGACCAAGAGCGACACTTGGAAATATCTCCTATATGCCCTAATTGGAACACTCGGTTCAGGTCGTTCGATATTATACTCACTAAAATGTTCATTTAAAAACTTATAACTCTCTCTTTGTCTAATAACAGGTGTCAGCACAACGTCTCCAACGTCTTCATCAGAAAAGTCATTGCTCGTAATTCCGACATATAACGCATGAATTTTAAACAGACGCTCAAATAATCCGTCTTCTCTTACAGAAATATTTTGAATGCGTTTCTTATTAATCGTAATTGTTTTTCTTTCGAGTAAACCGTACTGAATAATAAAGTCATCGTTATGCTTTTTAATTTGGTAACCGTAATATCTGACAAATATGATGATGCCACCGATAATTATTCCAATAAATAAAATGACAATTCCTATCGCAATCAGAATCGGAACAAATAACGTACTTGCGTGTCCTTGGAGAGATTCAATCGCATTTACAATAATCGTATCAAATCCGAAGTACCCGAGTCCCCCAGCGACAGCTGTTAAAAACATTCCTAGTCCTCCACTCGTTGCGATAAGTAATAGCATTTCTTTTGGCGAAATTTCGTAGACGACTTCTGCTTCATTTAATTTAAAATCAGCGCTCTTATTTGTTTCATATGATTCATTTTCAGCTTCTTCATGTACTTGAGAAGAGTGTTCGTCTTCTTTTTTCTGATACACATACGTTCGAATCGACTCTGCCATATCGTATTTCACACCAGATAGGGAAATACTTTCAGCTGGACTTTTAATGTTTACAACTGCAACGTTAAATAGTCGGGCGAGTATTGGTTGAGTAATATCGATACTTTGAATACGATCGATACTTAACTCACGTTCATTCTTAACGAACAGCCCAGATTTATAAATGATCTTGTCTGCTTCAAACCAGTAACGCACTGTCCACTTTTCAATGATACCGGTACTAATTAAAAATATACTGATGATTATTAAGATGATTCCAAAAGCGTTATCTGTTAGTGCACCTTCTTGTAATTTACTCGTTCCGAGGTTGTATATAGTAAGTACGAATACGTACCAATATCTTTTAAATACATCGATTATAGTTAAAAGATAAGATACAGGATGTAATTTATGAACGTTAGACATCACTATCCACCTCTTTTAAACGCGTGATAATCGTATCTTTTAGTTGCTCGGCCCGAACCGTTTCAATTTCTGGTAAACGAACGGTATATGCAGCGTTTGTTAATTTTATTTTCGCGAGATTAAATCGTCTTGCAATAAATCCTTTTTCTAATTCAACGATTTGTACACGTTCAATCGGATACAATGCCGTTTCTATAAAGAAAAAACCTTTTTTAACGATTAAATAATCGTCATATACACCGATTTTTGTAATTCTCGTATATAAAATCGGACGTAATAAAACACGAAATACGATATAGAGTAAAATTAATACGGCATAGATAATCACTGATAATTTAAAATAAAAATCTAATATATAAGACACGAAGATATATATCGTCGGAAGTAAAAAGATAACTAATCCATCGAGCACTGCTCTAAGTTGCATATACGGACGTAGATTTTTATCGACAGATTCCATGCGCACACTCCTTTTTTAATCTATTATACATGAGTTATTTTTTATTATAAATTAAAAAAAGCGCCAGACGGCGCTCTAAACTACTTCATAAATTGTTTAAATGTCTTCTTATGATTCGATCTGTCACGGTTGTCGCGTTTTTGAGGTTTACGACGGTTGTTTCTATCACCTTTTTTACCGCGATTATAGTCTCGACGTTTTCCACCAGACTGTTTTGCTGTTGCACGTCTTGGTAGAGGCTTTTCAAATGATAATTGAATCGCATCGTCTTCTTTTTCGTTGACATATTCGCTCACAAAAGCAGTAATAATATCTAAAGGATCGAACGTTTCGACTAATTTTCTCGATAATTCGTATACTTCTTCGTCGATTTCTTTTCCTTCGTATTTTCTTACTTTATCGATCATGACTTCTGCTTGCGCCGCTTTTACTTCTTCTTTAAATGGTGGACGTAGCGGACGAATCGGTTTACCTTTCGTCTCCTCAATTAGACGTAAGTAACCCATTTCGATTGGGTTAACAAATGTTAACGCGACACCACTTTCACCAGCACGTCCTGTACGGCCGATACGGTGCGTGTAACTTTCAGCGTCTTGAGGAATATCAAAGTTATACACGTGTGTAACACCTGTAATGTCGAGCCCACGTGCAGCAACGTCTGTTGCAACTAAAATTTGTAGTGCGTCATTTTTAAACTTCTTTAATACTTCGAGTCGTTTTGACTGAGTAATATCTCCGTGAAGGCCTTCTGCTAAATATCCTTTAGCAATTAATGCACTCGTCAGTTCGTCTACACGACGTTTCGTACGACCGAATACGATCGCAAGTTTCGGGCGATGAACGTCTAAAAAATCGACGAATACGTCTAGTTTTTCTAACTCTTTCACAATCGTATAATACTCTTCAATTTGTGGATCTGATTGATTTTGGTTCATCGTTTTTACGATTTTCGGTTCATCCATGAAACGTGTGACGAGTTCTTGAATTGCTTTTGGCATCGTTGCACTGAATAGTAACGTTTGACGATTCCCCTCAGGCAGACGGTCCATTATAAACTTAACATCGTCGATAAAGCCCATGTTCATCATTTCATCCGCTTCGTCTAATACGAATTTAGTGATGTGTTTTAGTTTTAACGTACGACGTTTAATATGGTCGATGACTCGTCCTGGAGTCCCGACGATAATTTCAGGGTGTCTTTTTAACTCTGAAATTTGGCGTTCGATTGATACGCCTCCGAAAATAACAGATACTTTTAACTTTTTATATTTAGAAAAATGTTTAAGTTGCTCGCTCACTTGCATCGCAAGTTCTCTTGTCGGCGCTAAAATTAACGCTTGCGTTCCTTGTCCACGCTGGATTGTTTCAACGAGTGGAATACCAAACGCTCCTGTTTTTCCTGTACCTGTTTGTGCTTGTCCTAATATGTCTCTTCCTTCTAATGCGAAAGGAATACTCTCCTCTTGAATCGGAGTTGGAGTTTCAAACCCCATTTCTTCAAGTGCAAGTATTGTTTCATCACTTACACCTAGTGCTTCAAAAAATTTCAAATGTATAGTCTCCTTTGACTCTTAACTATTATCTCATAATGCATAACTACTTAATGCTATCATTTTCACGATCATTGTACAACAACTATTCACTGATCAGTCTTTCGAGTTTCATACCACGAGATGCTTTTAATAGTATGACCGTATTTTCATCTTTTAACGAATTTAAACTATTCTTTAACTGTTCTATCGACTCGAAATGTTGTGTATTTTCTTTTTGAATCGTATCATGAATCGTTTTCGCATGTTCACCATAAGTGAAGATATGTGTAAAGTTGTTATCCTCATTTATATATGCTCCAACCGATTCATGAAGTTGAGCGCTGTATCTACCGAGCTCTAATATATCTCCTAAAACGAGCACTTTGTTTTTATAATCTAAATGACGTACTGTATCAATTGCACTTTTCATCGATGAAGGGCTTGCGTTATACGCATCATTAATAATTAAAGCGCCAGTCTCATCGATATGTTGCTCCATACGCATATTTGTGATCGTTAACTGTTCTAAACTTTTCTTTACATCCGATTCACTAATATTAAAATGCTTGCTAAGAGCGATCGCAAAGCTCGCGTTAACGGCGTTATGCTTACCAAGTGACGGAATTGAATAGTCAAATCCATTTAGTGTAAAACTCACACCGTTTTTATCTTCTTTAACGTTTGTCACAACGAGGTCATTTTTATCAGTTAAACCGACTGTAACCTGTTCATAAGGTGTATCTTTTTTAACAAGATTTTCGAGTTCGACATAGTCATTGGAATAGATAAATAACCCGTCCTCTTTTAAATCATCGACAATTTCATACTTCCCTTTTGCGATGTTTTCTTTAGACCCTAACTTTTCTATGTGAGATTCTCCAACGTTCGTTAAAATCGCAATGTCAGGACGAGCAATGGATGATAGATAATGGATGTCACCAAGATTATCCATTCCCATTTCTAATATCAAAATATCCGTATCGTCTTTCGTATTAAAAATCGTCAGTGGCATTCCAATTTCATTGTTGTAGTTTCCGATTGTTTTTTGAACGTTAAAATGAGGTGCTAATACACATTCGACCATATCTTTTGTCGTCGTCTTACCGTTAGACCCAGTAATCGCAATGACTTTTGTATTTAACGTATTTAAATATCCTCTTGCGATGTCACCAAGTGCTTTTTGAACATCCTTTACTATAATTAGCGGTGCATCAACATCTTCTTTTTCTGATAAAGAAACACATGCCCCTGATTCAATCGCATTCAATATAAAATCATGTCCATCGACATTTTCACCGACAAACGGTGCAAACAAATTATTTGTATCAATCGTTCTCGTATCGATTGAAACTCCGTGAATCTTTGTATTTTCAATTTCTTTTGCTTGATCGTTTAGCTTGCCTCCGCATAGTTCGGAGATTTTTTTAATTGTTAATGATATCATGATATTCATTCCTATAATTTTAATAAAATACTGTTATAATTATTAGATGGACATAAGTCCTACATATTAGATTACCACAGATTTAGGTGAAGCTATTGAATCAAAAAAAGTATTCCCGTCAAAATTTAAATATATTAGCTCGTATTGATTGGACACTTATTTTTATACTTATTATGCTCGCAGCGATCAGCATACTCATTATTAGCAGTGCGATGACGAGCGAACAGTATTCAACAAATTTCGCTCAACGACAACTATTATTTTACTTATTTGGATTTTTAATTGCATTTATTTTAATGCTCATTCCGTTCCATTTTTATAAAGATTATATATGGGGTATATATGCTTTTGGTATTTTGAGTTTAGTGTTTCTACACTTTTCTCCATTTGAAAGTATTACTCCAATTATTAACGGTGCAAAAAGTTGGTATCAGTTCGGTTTTTTTAGTGTTCAGCCTTCTGAATTTATGAAAATCATATATATTATGGCACTTGCATACGTCATCAGCCAACATAACAAATATAAGATTGAAGACGACTTATCATTAGACGTTAAATTACTCGGTAAAATGGCAGTTGTTTCCGCATTACCAATGTTGTTAGTACTATTACAAAACGACTTAGGAACGACACTCGTCATGGTTGCGATATTCTTTGGAATGGTCCTCATATCTGGGATTAGTTGGTGGCTTATTTTACCCGTCGTATTTGTCGTTACGACAGTCGGTGTGTCACTGATACTCGGTATTTTATATCGACCAGATTTAATCGATAAACTCGGAGTACACGCGTATCAGTTCGATAGAATTTACTCTTGGCTACAACCAGAAAAATACATTTCTAACAGTGGTTTCCAGCTGATGAACTCACTCATTTCAATCGGATCAGGTGGAATTACTGGTCGTGGGTATAAGGACGGTATAATTTATATTCCTGAAAATCACACGGACTTTATATTTACAATTGTCGGTGAAGAGTTCGGTTTTATTGGAACGACTTTTGTCGTCATCGTATTACTCTCATTATTATTAAGACTATTTAGAATTTCACTGTTAACACACGACAGTTTCGGTGGATATTTTATAATCGGATTTTTATCGTTACTGTTTTTCCATATATTCCAAAATATTGGAATGACGATTCAACTTGTACCAATTACTGGATTACCGTTACCATTTTTAAGTTACGGTGGTAGTGGTTTATGGGCAAACATGGTCGGAATTGGTATTGTACTTAGTATTTATTTTTATGAAGTATCTGGTAAAAAAGAAGCTCGATTTAACAAATAAAAACGCAAGCAGCTCAGTGAGCTGTTTGCGTTTTTAAATATTATTCTCGTTTAATCTTAACTGTTCTACTTTCGAAATACGATTCATAATTTCTAGTCTTGAAGGGGCAACAGATACTTTGATGCCAAGTTCTTTCAATACTCGAACCGCATCTTTTAGTTTGGATGTGTCATTTTGTTTCATAATGATCTCCCTTCCTATCGAGTTAATTATAATTATACAGACACTGTGGTAATATTACTATAGTTATTCAAAAAACTTTTTACATATTTGTCACGAATACATTAAAAAATTATGAGAGGATTTTTAAAATTGTATTATTTCAGTACATTAATGAATATATCTCAATCCGTTGCTGATTTTTTCTCATCACTTTCGTATGCAACGATTTTTACATTTATCATCTTACTCATTAACTTCGTACTCGCAATTGGTATGATCTTTTGGGAGCGTAAAAGTGCTCAAAGTGTTTGGGCATGGCTATTTGTCCTCTTCTTCATACCAATTATCGGATTTATTTTATATGTCTTATTCGGTCGTACGATATACAATAAAGAAATTTTTAAAATATCCGAAGAAGATAAAATTGGTCTTGAATCACTCGTTACAGAGCAACTCGAAGATATTAAGATGGACAAGCTAACACTTCCGTCAGAAGAAGCTAAAAAACATCGTAAACTGATCCATATGTTATTAAACAATAATCAGTCATTCATAACGTCTAATAACAAAGTAGAGACATTTTATGAAACGACAGAGTTTTTTGATCAGATGATACATGATATAGAAAATGCAAAAGACCATATTCACTTTCAATTTTATATTTTTAGATTAGATTCACTTGGCCAAAGAATTTACGACGCCCTACTTAAAAAGCAAAAAGAAGGGGTTGACGTTAAAATTTTATATGACGACATGGGCTCACGTACTTTAAAACTTAGAAACTTTAAAGAGTTACGTGATTACGGCGGAAAAGTTGAAGCATTCTTCCCAAGTCGTCTCTCTCTTATAAACCCTCGTATGAATAACCGTAATCACCGTAAAAACATTGTTATAGACGGTAAAATTGCATATACGGGAGGTACAAATGTCGGAGAAGAATATATCGGTTTGAGTAAAAAATTTGGCTACTGGAGAGACACGCATATTCGAGTTCAAGGAAACGCTGTAAAATCTCTACAACTACGTTTTATGCTTGACTGGAACTCTCACGCAACGCGTGACAATTTAAAACACCATCCACGTTACTTCCCAGAAATTCCAGTCGTTGGTGATACGACGATGCAAATCGCAGCAAGTGGTCCAGATGAAGAATGGGAGCAAATTAAATACGGTTACTTAAAAATGATCTACTCAGCTAAAAAGTCTATATACATTCAGTCACCGTACTTTATACCTGACCAATCGATGAGAGAAGCGATTAAAATCGCACTCCTGTCAGGCGTCGAAGTTAACATTATGATCCCACCATTTCCTGACCATCCATTCGTATACTGGGGGACGTATCATAACGTTGGAGAGCTTGCGATGATAGGAGCAAACGTCTACATTTATGAGCGTGGTTTCCTACATCAAAAAGTAATGATAATCGATGACGAAGTCGTATCGATTGGATCATGTAATATGGATAACAGAAGTTACGCACTAAACTTCGAAGTCAACGCGTTTATATTCGATGAAAAAGAAGCGATAAAAAATAGACTTCAATTTGAAAAAGATGCGCTACATTCACGCATACTTTCACCGGAAGTCTATCAATCTAGAAGTAAGTGGATTAAATTTAAAGAAGCAATCGCAAATTTAATTGCACCGATACTATAAAAAAAGCTCCGTTTAGCTATAGCTAAACGGAGTTTTGTTATTTCTTCTTTTTGTTTTTATTCGGTAATACTTTTGCACCTTGTGATTTTCTTTCTTTTTCAGCTTGTTCTTTTTCGTGTGCTGCTAAAATCGGCGCCATTTCTTCATCGACCTTTTTACGGTAATATAAGTTACCGATAATCGTTTGAAGGATTAAGAACGCACCACCGACTGCCCAGTATAATGGTAAGGCAGATGGTGAAATCACCGAAATCCACAGAATCATCAGTGGCGAAATAAACATAAATAATCGCATTTGCTTTTGTTGTTCTTCTGGTAAGAACATCATAGATACGTATGCTTGAACCGCGTATACGAGTACCGCGATCGCAATCATAATAATACTGCGCTCTGTTAAGTCCATCCATAAGAATTCTGGATATTTAGTAATACCACCTTCTGATGGATATTTTAAAGCGAAGAATAACGCCATAACGATTGGCATTTGAATTAAGATTGGTAGACATCCAACATTTAATGGGTTAATATCGTGTTTCTTATATAACGCCATCATCTCTTGTTGAACAGCCATTTTTTCTTCTTGCGTCGTCGCAACTTTCATACGGCGCTGAATATCTTCCATTTCTGGTTTAACAATCTTCATCTTCTCACGCATCAACATTTGATTTTTATATGTTTTCATCATGAATGGGAAGATGATTAAGCGCACGATTAACGTTAATACGATAATCGCAAGACCATAGTTATGGTTTAAGTGATCTCCAAGCCAATGAAGTAAGTTGTCCATTGGTTGAACAAATGTATTAAAGAAAAAACCATCTCTGTTTTCAGGCTTCGAGTAGTCACACCCTGCTAAAAACAAGACGAGGCCCATCGTTAACGGTAACAGCCATTTTTTAGCCATAATTTCACCTCTAATTTTATATACAAGAGTGATTGTACCATACTTACAACCACATTTACAGATAAAACATGAGGAAAATAGGCGATATATTTGAATCTACTCAGAAATATTTAATCTTCTTTTATTCATTAATCGCATACTATTCAGAGTAACGATTAAAGTCGCTCCGATATCAGAGAATATCGCAATCCATAAAGTTAACCATCCTGGAATCACGAGTAGTAATGCAATTAGTTTAATCCCTAATGAAAATGTAATATTTTGTTTTATAATTGTTAACGTCTTTTTGCTTAAACGAATGATGTAATGTCGATAAAATGATTCAGTGGACCATTCTTTTTACCGATATCTAGACTGTTTTTTAAACCAGCAGTGACGTATCGCTTCGCTTTTCTAAACGCGTCTTCTAAACTATTCCCTTTTGCAATCTCTGCCGTGATAACTGCAGAAAACGTACTGCCACTTCCACGCTTATTTTTTGTCTGAACGATTGCTTCAGTGAGTTTTAACGACGTCGTCTTCGTATATAAATAATCACACGCTTCACCAGTCATATTACTATCGTTAATAATTACTGCTTTTACACCGATTTCTCTTAAAAAGATTTTCGCTGCTGTTTCGATATCTTTTTCAGTCTCAATATCAATACCTGTTAACGATTTTGCTTCGTTGATGTTCGGTGTCACGACTGCAGCATGATGAAGTAATTGTTGTTTTAACACACTCGTCGTCTCTTCTGAAATAATACGCTGTCCTTCGCGTGTAAAAATGTACGGATCGACGACGAATGGTATATGATACTGTTTGACGTATTTCGTGAGCATTTCAATCATCGGTATGCTCGTGATCATTCCGGATTTCATTGCAAATGGAATTGTGTCATCAAATATACTTTTAAGCTGCTCTTCTAAAAAATCATCTGGTATTTCTAATACATCTTTAATACCACTCGAGTTTTGTGCCGTTAAACTTGTAATTGCAGACATTCCGTATACACCTAAATTTTGAAACGCCTTTAAATCTGCATTCACGCCAGACCCTCCTGTTGGATCATAGCTCGACACAGTGAGCACAATTGGTAATGTCATTGTAGCTCCTCCTTTACTTTACAAAATATTGTTTAATCACTGTCTCTAATACGACAGGTAACTCTTTAAACGCACTCGGCTTTAATAATCTCTCTGTAACTTTATGCGCATCTTTACCGATTGGACCGCAGTTTAATACCGGTGCTGATATTTCTTTAATATCTTCAAAAGGTATCATATACGTCTTATTAAACGTCGGAGTGTTTAAGCTAAATACTCTATCACTTTCATAGCTCGTCGCGTATTTCACATAACTTAAGTCACAAATACCGTTAAAGAAATGTACTTGTTCAACGTTACGATTCAATAGTTTACTCGTTTCTTTTATCGTTTCGACGATATTTTGAACGAGTGTATCTTCTGAACTGTTAGTTGCTGGATAATAAGGCGGAGTGAAAAACGTGACGACTGTTGGTCCTAAATGACGCAGTAACATCATAATTTTGTCGATTGCTTCGATACATTGTAAATGATCGTCTTGATTGTTTGAAATACTTTCTAGTAGTTCACTGACTTTATCTTCCCCAAATTTATCGATTGCTTGTTGAAGTAACTCTTCATACGTACAGACGTTTACATTTACTTTTTCTTCTTTATAAATACCATCGTCAAACGTTTGAATAACTTCATTTACCTCATCCACCGACTCTTTGACAATCGTGTTGAACGTATTAAATATCTCACTCGCATTTTGTTTAAATATAAATAAATTATATAAACTGACCGTTCTAAACGGCGTTTGAACGTCGTAGTGCGCCTTTAAATCACGCATCATCAACGAAACAGGTAACGGTGTTTCTTCACCCTCATAGCGCTCTATAAACGATTTGTTGTATTCCATATTTTTATTGATGAAGCTCATTATGTAATTCGAGCTTAAACCGTTCATCGCGTTACCGACGTGCGTTTCTTTACCGTAAACGTACACTGCAGGCATTAACTTTCCAATCGTTCCAGTATATACGTAGTGCGTATTGTTACCAGGTGCTTGTTGGAATGTCGGTTCACTATTTAAGTGAAGTACGATATTTAAATCTTTTTCTTTTCTTATTTCATTGATTTTTTTAACTGCTGCTAACATTCCTTTAGATCCTACTTCTTCATCAGGCACTGTAACGAGTAATAAGTTTACGTCCCAGTTTTCAAGCGCTGCTTTTTCGATTAAAGACATATGGAGCATAAGACCTGGTTTCATATCCATACTACCACGACCAAAATAATAGTGTCCTGTTTTAATATCAGATACGGCATCATCATTTAAGTACGTATGATCAGATTTAAAAATATCTGTTATTTTATCCATATTAAATGCATGTTGTTTATACTCTCCAAAGTCATCGATACCGACTGTGTCGAAGTGACTAATTAAAACGACTGTATCATTATTTTCATTACCAGCGTAATGTGCAAGGACAGCACGTCGGTCATCTTCAGTATGCGCAAAATATATGTGATCACTATGTGTATTAAAATAATCGAGTTTGAGTAATTCACTCTTTACTAAGTCTGGAAAACTTTTCTCTCCTGTTGAATGTGTGATTGAATCATGTTTAACGAGTGTTTTTAATAACTCTACACGGCTCTCTTCTGTTTGCCATAAACCGTTCATCGTTAAATTCCTCCATTACTTTGTTCTATATATAAGACTACAACTTTTTGACGTCTTTTGATAGCGTTTTTATTTAAAATAAAAAACCGATTAAGAATAATCTTAATCGGTCAAGTAATTATAAGTAAGCACCACATGTTGGCCAAGGTTGTGCACCACGTTGAGCGTATAACATTTGTGCACGCATCGTTTGTTCTTCAGCAGAAGCTTGTGATGCAACACCTGTTCCACCCATTGCTTGCCATGTACCAGCGTCAAATTGATATAGGCCGTGATATGTTCCTGATGCATCTACAATGTTTGGATTTCCACCAGATTCACACGCTGCAAGTCCTGCCCAGTTTAAACCATCGTTAGACGCTTGTTGAACTGGTGCTGATGCATGCGCGTTAGAATTGTCATATGTATCATCATATGTTTCTTCATATGTCTCTTCTTGTTCGTTGTTATAGTTTGTTTCATTCGTTTTAGTATCTTCATATGCTACTTCAACGCTTTTTTCTTCTTTTGCTTTGTCTTTAGCTTTCTTCTTAGCTTTTTTCTCAGCTTTTAATTCGCTTGCTTTTAGTTCTTCTTTAAGTGCAATTTCTTTTTCTACTTTTTTCTCAGCTGTAAATGATTGAACTGATGATTTATATTCTTGTGCGATTTCAGCAACTATTTCGTTTGATTTTGCAGTTGGTTCATCTGCCTTAGCATGCGTTGAAAGTCCCATACCACTCGCTAATATCGCAACTGATCCTAATGCAAAAATTGTACGTTTCATTATATATATGCCCCCAAAATATTGTCTCTTTTTTCAACTAGATACAATACTAACAAATTAAAGCATTTCATAGGTTACAGCTATATAAAGCTTTTACTTTATTTTTACAAAAACATTACAATCAGATGTCTATCATTAACGTTGTCAGATAACATAAAAAACGCCTTAAGATTTCTCTTACGCAGCGTAGAAATCTTAAGGCGAGTGAGTGTGTGTGAGTATGAAAAGAATCTTAAAAAATTTAGTTTACAGCTTTATCAGACAAGTTTGAGAGAATTAGTCCATTCATATTTGAACTAGAAATGTATGTGTCTCCTTTCTTAAACACAATATACAACCAAATATTATTTTCAACAAATCTCAATTTTTTAAATTTATAGAGTGATCCTCTGTAATTTTTAAATTTTAAGTCTTAATTTCGTACAGTTTTTTAAAATACGTCGTTTTTTCATCAAAGTTAGTATAAAAAAAGATCCAGCTTTACTCAGCTGGATCTCCGATTGCAAATGTAATTTCACATTGACATGCTACTTTGTCTCCGACTTTGGCAACAGCTTTACCTTTACCAATCGGCCCTTTAACACGTGTAATTTCTACTGTTAATTCTAAAGTATCTCCAGGTGTCACTTGGTGTTTAAAGCGACACTTATCGATACCTGCAAAAAATGCAAGTTTCCCTTTAAATTGTTCTTCTTGTAATAAAGCAACTGCACCAGTTTGTGCGAGTGCTTCTACGATTAACACTCCAGGCATCACTGCGTATTCAGGGAAGTGTCCTTGGAAGAATGGTTCGTTTCCAGACACTTGTTTAATACCGACACATTTTTCACCTGGGGTAATTTCAACGATACGATCGATTAATAAAAATGGTGGGCGATGCGGAATAATCGCTTTAATTTGGTCATAAGTTAACATATCTTTATCCTCTCATTAGATCTTTTATATGCTGCCACGTTTCAATTCTAAACACTTCAAACGGGTTCCCTAATATGCCATATCCAATCATTAGACCGATGACGACGAGTAAAATTGCGATGTATAAATAGAGTAGTATACGTACAATCATCGGAATTTTTCGATGTACAATTTTAGATGTCTCTTTCATAACTCACCTCTAAATTAAACGTGTTCGAGTTCAGCTTCTGTAACGCGCTCGATATCTGCCCCGAGAGCTTTTAATTTTTTATGAAAATCTACATATCCTCTGTCTAAATGACGAAGCTCTGTAACCGTCGTTTCTCCTTCAGCAACAAGTCCTGCTAATATAAGAGCAGCTGCTGCACGTAGATCTGTCGCTTTTACACGAGCACCATGAAGTTCTTTACCACCGTGGATTACAGCATGATTATCTTGCAGTGAAATATCTGCATTCATCGTATTAAATTCTCTGACGTGCATGAAGCGATTTTCAAAAATAGTTTCAGTAACGATACTCGTACCGTCAATCGTTAATAGTAATGCCATCATCTGACTTTGCATATCTGTCGGGAATCCGGGATGTGGTAATGTTTTAATGTCTGTTGGCTTTAACGGTTCCGATGCATTTACACGGACATTATCCCCATCTTCAATAATTTGAACACCAATTTCTTCTAATTTAGATACGACTGCACTTAAGTGCTCAATGACGATATTTTGAATTAAAATATCACTTCTCGTTATCGCTGCAGCAATCATAAATGTGCCTGCTTCAATACGGTCAGGAATGACTTGATGCTTTGTGCCGTATAACTGATCGACACCTGTAATTTTAATATGTCCAGTTCCTGCTCCAGTTACTTTACCACCCATACGGTTAATATAGTTTTGTAAATCGACAATCTCTGGTTCCATTGCAGCATTTTCAATATGAGTGACACCATCGGCAAGTGCTGCACCCATCATTAAGTTTTGTGTGGCACCGACACTTGGAAAATCTAGATGTATTTTAGCACCTTTAAGACGTCCATCTACTCTACCTTCAATGAAACCATCTAACGTTGTAAACGTGGCACCCATTTTTTCAAAACCTTTTAAATGTTGTTCAATTGGTCTACTACCAATTGCACAGCCGCCGGGCATCGCAACTTCACATTTACCGTAACGACCAAGTAGTGGTCCCATAACGAGCATAGAAGCTCTCATTTTGCTCACTAATTCATAAGGTGCTGATACCGATAAATCTGAACTTGCGTCTACGTATACTTTATCTCTTTCGATTTTAACATCTGCATTTAAAATACGAAGTAGTTCAACTAATGTTTTACAATCTGATAATTTTGGAACATTAGTAATTACCGATTCTCCTTCTGATGCTAAGAGAGACGCAGCTAAAATAGGCAGAACTGCGTTTTTAGCGCCTTCTATTTTTACACTTCCAGCGAGCTTTCGTCCACCCTTAACAATAATTCTATCCATATTCTCACTCCACATATTTCTCATTAATTTAATTCTATAGACTTCTATTTATAGTGTAAAGTATTTAGCTAAATAGTAGTTGTAGGTTTTGTGTTTCTACAAAAATATCAATGATAAAATTCGACATACTCGTCCCTAGAAGAATCGCGAGCAATATGTAAAACATTCTTATTTTAGCAGTATGACCTTTTTTAAAGATCATATCTACTTTTAAACAGTCTAAAATATAAAATGCAAAAATAGAACATGCGATATGTAATATAATTTTCATCAATGCGATTTGAGATAAAAACATTTAAAAACCCCTTAAAAAAAGTCTAAGGTTTCCCTTAGACTTTTTGTTTATTTAAATTGTGCAATATTCAAACGGTTAATTGCTCTTTGGAATGCAAGTTCTGCACGCACTTCATCGATTTCTTCTTCATGCGCACGTTTTAGAAGCTCTTCTGCTCTCTTACGTGCAGCTAGTGCACGATCAGTATCGATATCATCCGCGAATTCTGCAGCTTGAGTTAATACTGTAACTTTGTCGCCACGGATTTCTGCAAATCCATCAGTAATTGCTAAATATTCGAATTGACCATCGATTTTAGCTTTTACACTACCAATCTTTAAAGGTGTCACTGTTGGGACGTGACCTGCCATGACCCCAAGTTCACCTTGCGTTGATTCCAAGATGACAATTTCGCAGTTATCATCAGTAAAAACAGAACCGTTAGGAGTAACTACATCTAATGCAATTGTACTCATATAACTAACCTCCTGTTATTAAACTTCTGCACCCATCTCACGCGCTTTTTCAAGAACTTGTGTCATATCACCAACAAGTCTGAACGCGTCTTCTGGTACGTGGTCGTATTTACCTGCTAAGATTGCTTTGAAGTCTTCAACAGTTTGTTCAACTGGTACGTACGAACCTTTTTGACCTGTGAATTGTTCTGCAACGTGGAAGTTTTGACTTAAGAAGAACTGGATACGACGTGCACGTGCTACGACTTCCTTATCTTCTTCTGATAACTCATCCATACCTAAGATTGCAATGATGTCTTGTAATTCACTATATTTTTGTAAAGTTGCTTGAACTTCACGTGCAACGTTGTAGTGCTCTTCACCAACAACTGCTGGAGATAACGCACGTGACGTTGATGCAAGTGGGTCTACCGCTGGGTAAATACCCATCTCTGAAATTTTACGCTCTAAGTTTGTCGTCGCGTCTAAGTGTGCGAACGTTTGAGCTGGCGCTGGGTCAGTGTAGTCATCGGCCGGTACGAATACCGCTTGAATTGACGTTACTGATCCTTTGTTCGTTGATGTAATACGTTCTTGAAGCTGACCCATCTCAGTTGAAAGTGTCGGTTGGTAACCAACGGCAGATGGAATACGTCCAAGAAGTGCTGATACCTCTGAACCTGCTTGTGTGAAACGGAAGATGTTGTCGATGAATAGTAATACGTCTTGACCTTCCACATCACGGAAGTATTCAGCCATCGTTAATCCTGTTAATGCAACACGCATACGTGCACCAGGTGGCTCGTTCATTTGTCCGAATACCATCGCTGTTTTATCGATTACGCCTGAGTCAGACATTTCAAAGTATAAGTCGTTTCCTTCACGCGTACGCTCACCAACACCAGCGAATACCGAAATACCACCGTGCTCTTGAGCGATGTTATGAATTAATTCTTGGATTAATACAGTTTTACCTACTCCGGCACCACCGAATAACCCGATTTTACCACCTTTAGTGTAAGGTGCTAATAAGTCTACTACTTTAATACCAGTTTCTAAAATCTCTGTCGCTACTGACAGATCCTCAAATTCTGGAGCGTCTCGGTGAATTGGGTTTCTGAGTTCAGATTCAGGAATCTGACCTTTTAGGTCAATCGTTTCACCTAAAACGTTGAATACACGTCCTAAAGTGGCATTACCTACAGGTACTGAAATAGGTTGACCAGTGTTTACTACTTCCATACCACGCTGAATACCATCTGTAGAACTCATCGCAATTGTTCTTACTGTGTTGTCTCCACGGTGAAGCGCAACTTCTAAAGTAAGTGCAATTGAATCTTCTTCAGTTTCACCTTTATGATCTATTGTAAGTGCGTTCATTAACTCAGGTAATTGACCTTCTTCAAAACGCACATCTACAACAGGTCCCATAACTTGGACCACGTGTCCTAAAGCCATTTGAGTTCCTCCTATAAATTATTATTCTTGTGCTTGTGCACCACTTACAATTTCTGTGATTTCTTGTGTAATCGCTGCTTGTCTTAGTCTGTTGTAAGACAATGTTAACTCACCAATCAATTCGTTTGCGTTGTCCGTAGCAGCTTTCATCGCTGTCATACGAGCAGCATGCTCACTTGTTTTTGCTTCAAGTAAAGCACCGTAAATAATAGCTTCAGCGTATTGTGGTAATAATTCTTTTAAAATCGTTTCTTTATCTGGTTCGAATTCATAAGAAGCGAGATGAGTGTACTCATTTTTCGTTTCTATATCATCTTCTGACATTGGAAGTAACTGTCTTACAGTTACTTTTTGCTCGAGGATAGAGATGAATTCGTTATAGATAATATGAAGCTCATCGATTTCTTCATCTTCATATTGACGAATTGCTGCCGCCGCTATTTTTTTCACATCCGAAAATGATGGCTGATCTGGTAACCCTAGACGGTAGTCATCTATCTTATAGCCACGTAATCTAAGTACGTCGTATCCCATTTTACCGAGAACCATAAGTGAAATTTCGTCTTGGTTACCGTTATGGCGTTCATTGATTTCAGTTGTTATTGCTTTAATAACGTTTGCGTTGTATGGACCTGCTTTACCTGTATCACTTGAGATTACGATATAGCCAACACGCTTAACAGGACGTGCAGTTAGCATCGGGTGAACGTTGTTTCCACCTGCTCCAATTGCTTGGATTGTTTCTTCCATTCGGTCCATATACGGACGGAAGTTTTTAGTGTTTTGTTCTGAACGACCGAGTTTTGAGTTCGCGACCATGTTCATCGCACTCGTTAACTGACTCATCTTTTCAGTTGAGTTAATACGACCTTTTATCTCCCTTAATGAAGCCATGATTTCACCATCCTTTATATAAATAGTGTTATTTATTATTTACTGCTGTTAAATAACTTTTTGAATCCGTTAATTGCTGCATCGAATGCTTCGTGATCTGGAAGCTCTGATGTTTCACGGATACCGTTTAATAATTCTTTGTTGTTTGCACTTAGCCACTCTAAGAATTCACTTTCGAATCTTGTAATATCTTGTACTGCAACATCATCTAAATAACCGTTTACTAATGCGTAGAGAATTACTACTTGCTCTTCGACAGGTAGTGGTTGGTTTTCACCTTGCTTAAGTACTTCAACTGTACGTTTACCACGCTCTAATTTAGCAGCTGTTGCTTTATCTAAATCAGAACCGAACTGAGCGAATGCTTCTAACTCACGGTAAGCAGCTAAGTCTAAACGAAGTGTACCCGCAACTTTCTTCATCGCTTTAATTTGTGCTGAACCACCTACACGAGATACTGAAAGCCCCGCGTTGATCGCTGGACGCACACCAGAGAAGAATAAGTCAGACTGTAAGAAAATCTGACCGTCTGTAATCGAGATTACGTTTGTCGGTACGAATGCAGAGATGTCTCCTGCTTGCGTTTCAACGAATGGTAACGCAGTGATCGAACCGCCACCTAAATCGTCATTTAATTTCGCTGCACGCTCAAGTAAACGACTGTGTAGGTAGAATACGTCCCCTGGGAAGGCTTCACGGCCTGGTGGACGACGTAATAGTAATGACATTTCACGATAAGCCTGTGCTTGTTTTGTTAAGTCATCGTATACGATTAATACGTGTTTTCCGTTGAACATGAACTCCTCACCCATAGATACACCCGCGTATGGCGCGATGTATAATAATGGAGCTGGGTCAGATGCACCTGCACTTACTACGATTGTGTAGTCTAATGCACCGTGCTTACGGAATGTTTCAACAGTAGAACGTACTGTAGATTCTTTTTGACCGATTGCTACGTAGATACAAATCATATCTTCGTTTTTTTGGTTTAAAATCGTGTCGATTGCAAGTGTCGTTTTACCAGTTTGACGGTCACCGATAATTAACTCACGTTGACCACGTCCGATTGGTACTAAAGCGTCAATCGCTTTAATTCCTGTTTGTAATGGTTCGAATACTGATTTACGATCCATAACTCCTGTAGCTGGACTTTCTACAGGACGAGTTTTTGTTGTACTAATTGGACCTTTACCGTCGATTGGTTGTCCAAGTGGGTTTACAACACGACCGATAAGTTCTTCACCTACTGGTACTTCCATGATTTTCCCAGTACGTTTAACTTCGTCGCCTTCTTTAATATCATAATATGGTCCAAGAATAACGATACCAACTTCGTCTTCTTCAAGGTTTTGAGCTAATCCTAACACACCGTTAGAGAACTCAAGTAACTCTCCTGCCATCGCATCGTTTAAACCATGAGCAACTGCGATACCGTCACCGACTTCAGTAACTGTACCGACATCTGAGACTTCCATGTCAGCTTCATAGTTTTCTATTTGACTTCTGAGAAGAGCACTAATTTCTTCAGCCTTGATTGCCATAGAAATTTCACTCCTTAAATATTTTTCGTTGTTTTAAAACGGTCTTTAATTTTTCTTAATTGAAGTACAACTGATTCATCGTATACTTTAGAACCAATGAGTACTCTAAATCCACCGATTAAAGATTCGTTTATTTTGTTTTCAATCAGCAATTTGTCATAACCTGTTTTCGCTTTGAAGATTTCTTCAATTTTAGCTACTTGTTCATCTTCTAATTCGTAAACAGATTCCACGATAACTTTCGCCTGATTGTAATGTTCATTGTACAGATGTGTAAATTCTTCGTGAATACGTGACACAATTGAAAATTGTTTCTTCTCAGTGAGTACGAGTAACATATTAAATACATACTCATTCGTTCCTTTGAAGCTGTCACGAATCGTCGTTAATTTTGTTTCTTTAGATATTTTCGGGTTGATTAAAAACTCGTTAATATCATCAACTGTTGAAACCACTTTAGATACTTCGTTTAAATCTAAGCGTGCTTCTTCAAGTTGGTCATGTTTAATTACTACGTCAAACAGGGCATTTGCATACTGTTTAGCTAAACTCATTATCTATCCCCTGCTTCCTGTAGGTACTTGTCAATGAGATCTTTTTGATCTTGTGGAGACAATTCTTTTTCAATCACTTTTTGAGCAATTAAAACAGATAATTCAGCGACTTGGTCGTTGATTTCACGTACTGCTTTTTCTTTTTCTTGCTCAATATCTTTTTGTGCATCAGACATAAGTCTTTTCGCATTTATTGTTGCTTCGTCAATAATTGACTGCTGTTGTACTTTCGCTTCTTCACGAGATTTTTCAAACATTTCACTAACTTCAGCTTGAGTTTGAGATAAAATTTCCTCGTTCTTTTTACGAAGCGCTTCTGCTTCTCGTTTTGCAATTTCAGCGCTCTCGATGTCGTCGTGAATTAACTTTTCACGGTCGTCCATTACTTTTTTAACTGGTTCCCATACGAAATATGAAAGAGCAAAAAGTAGTACTAAGAAGCTCCCGAGTAAAACGAGACCTGTACCAAAAGCCGTTGGGATTGACGACGGTGCAGCGCCTAATATTAATAGTTCCACTATGTACACTCCTTTCAAGAAAGTTCACAATACTTAAGGTTACAAAAGAAACGGCGAAATCTAGACAGACTTCGCCTCTAATTATCTATAGTGCGAACATTAATAAGAATGCAATTACAATCGCGATAATTGGAGTCGCCTCAACTACCCCAACACCGATGAACATGATTGTCATTAATGAACTACGAGATTCTGGTTGACGCGCAACACCTTCAACTGTTTTTGAAACAACTAAACCAATTCCTAACGCACCGCCAAGTCCTGCAAGACCAGCTGCGATACCTGCTGCTAATAAAGCCATAAAAAACTTCCTCCTAAATTATGTTTGTTTATTTTTTTATTTTTTATATTAATGGTCATCTTGCATTTTATGTGCGAGATATACCATTGATAACATGATGAAAATAAATGCTTGTAAAGCACCTATAAATGTTTTAAATCCTTGCCATACCATCATCGGTACGATACCACCAACGAATCCTAAAACTCCACCAGTCGTTACGAGACCAAGTAGTAATGTTAATAGGATTTCTCCGGCGTAAATGTTCCCGTATAAACGTAAACCAAGTGTTAAGTTATACGTAAATTCCTCAAGAATTTTAATTGGTACTAAGAACCAAACTGGACGTGCGTAGTCTTTAGCGTATTCTTTGATACCTTTCATCTTCACACCATAGTAGTGTGTTAAGACAATCATAAGACCTGCAAGTGTTAACGTAACAGTTGGATCTGCTGTTGGTGATTTCCACCAAAGGTTATTCTCAGGCGAAACAAAGGTAAATGGTATACCGATAAAGTTTGCCATGAAAATAAATGAAATTAATGTAAGCGCAAAGAAGTGAAAGCGTGCACCTTCACGCCAAGCAATGTTACTTGAAATAATGCCCTTAACAAAGTTCATTAGCCATTCAACAAAGAGTTGAGGTTTACCTGTTGGCTTAATCGCTAAGTTTCTTGTAAGGAAAAACATTAAGAAAAACACGACTAAACACGTGACAACAATCATAAAGCATGTTGCTAAATCAAAAACGATTGGAATGCCACCGATGTTCACTTCATAAGTCGGAGTTCCGTGATCCATTTCTTCACCTCTTTCATTTTCTAAAATGTCTTACTGCATTCACAAATATAATTACGTAAGTCGACATTAAACCGACAGTAATCGCAATAATATTTAATTCAGCCTGAAATTTATACCAGATAATGCACGCTAATAACACGAGTATTACACGCGTAACAGTTCCTGTTGTAGTCATTCGTTGCTGACTGTGCAATGCTTTATAGTAGTTGGAATACCAACTTAATGCCATAAATACAGAGATAATTGTTCCAACGACTAAACTTTGGACAATTATTCGATCAAAAAAGAATAATGACAAGAACTCTATAACAAAGATGATAATAAAAGCCTTCGCAAAAAAGTTCATAAATCCTTTAAAAAGTGTCATTTTACATTTTCCTCAAGTGTGATTTAGGCATATATGTATTGTTTGCACACTTATAAAGTGTACCTATTACATGCCTAAGTGTCAACGCATTTATTGTTATTTTAATAACATATTATGAGTTCATAAAATCTAATGGTTTTTCTAATATAAAACCATAATAATGTGAAATAATATCGACGATTCGATGACTCGCTTGTCCATCACCATATGGATTTTTTAACTGAGTCATTTCATCATAAATTTCTCGGTTATTTAGTAATCTATTTGTTTCAGTGACGATTTTCTCAAAATCTGTCCCAACAATTTTAAGCACACCACTCTCTACACCCTCTGGGCGTTCTGTGACATCTCTTAAAACGAGTACAGGTTTATTTAGCGATGGTGCTTCTTCTTGTATGCCGCCAGAATCTGTGAGAATAATTTCACTTGCCGCAGCAAAGTTATGAAAATCCATTACATCTAACGGTTCAATTAACTCGATACGGTCGTGTGTTAAATATCGTTGTGCAAGTTCGCGTATTTTCGGATTTTTATGAACAGGGTATACAATCACAACGTCGCGGTGTGTATCAGCAATATGTTTCATCGCTTTAAATATTTGAATCATCGGCTCACCTAAGTTTTCTCTACGATGTGCTGTAAGTAGAATTACTCTCTTATCTTTATATTGAGATAATAATTTACTGTTATAATTTGGATCTACCGTTGTATTTAAAGCATCTATCACTGTATTACCCGTCACAAAAATTGTACTTTCATCGACTTGTTCTTTAAGTAAATTATCTTTTGCACGTAAAGTCGGTGCAAAATGCAAATCCGCCAAACGCGTCGTCAATTGTCGATTTAACTCTTCAGGGTACGGCGCAAATTTATTATACGTACGTAAACCTGCTTCGACATGACCGATACTTACTTTCTGATAAAAAGCTGCCAGTGCAGCAGAAAACGTCGTCGTCGTATCACCGTGGACGAGAACCATATCAGGAGTTTCTTTTTGTATAATCGACTCCATCTCTTTTAATACTTGACTTGTAATGTGAGAGAGCGTCTGTTCTGCTCTCATCACATTTAAGTCATAGTCTGGAGTAATGTTAAATGCATTGAGTACTTGATCTAACATTTCGCGGTGTTGTGCGGTTACGACAACAACCGGTTCTAGATGCTTTGACTCTTTTAATGCATTCACAAGTGGAGCCATTTTAATCGCTTCTGGTCGAGTACCAAAAACGACCATAATTCGCTTTTTCATACGATTACCCCTTATTATTTCGTTCCGAATAGACGGTCTCCTGCGTCTCCAAGTCCTGGAACGATATAACTATTTTCATCGAGTGAGTCATCTAATGCACCGATGTAAATATCCACATCTGGATGTGCTTCTTCTAAAGCTTTTACACCTTCAGGTGCCGCAATTAAACAGATGAATGTCAGTTTAGTTGCACCACGTTTTTTAATCGCAGTAATTGCTTCAACAGCACTTGCACCTGTAGCGAGCATCGGGTCAATGACTAAAATATCTCTTTCCTCAATATCACTTGGAAACTTTGCATAGTATTCCACCGCTTCAAGCGTTTCTGGGTCACGGTATAAACCGATATGGCCAACGCGCGCAGATGGAATAAGCTTATGGATTCCTTCAGTCATTCCTAAACCAGCACGTAAAATTGGTATGAGACAAATCTTTTTCCCGCTTAAACGTTTTGCTGTAGTCGGACCGATTGGCGTTTCAACAGTAACGTCTTCCAGAGATAATTCTCTCGTTACCTCATATGCCATAAGCATTCCGACTTCGTCGACGAGTTCTCTAAACTCTTTTGTCGACGTGTGTTTGTCTCGGATATATCCGAGTTTATGCTGAATTAATGGATGATCCATTACGCGTACTTTTGTCATAGTCTCTCTCCCTATTTGTGGTCATATAACGGATATTTACTAGTTAACTGAACGACTCTGTCGTGAATTCCGTCTAAGCTTTCTCCGTTCTTTTCTTTTGTTAATGTTTCAATGATAATGTCTGCAACTTCTTCCATTTCCGCTTCTTTAAATCCGCGTGTTGTCATCGCAGGTGTTCCCATACGTAAACCACTCGTTACAAATGGTGATTCTGTTTCGAATGGGATAGTATTTTTATTTGTTGTAATACCAACTTTATCTAACGCTTCTTCTGCTTGTTTACCAGTTAAGCCGAATACTTTTGTATCTACTAACACTAAGTGGTTTTCAGTACGTCCTGAAACGATTCTTAAACCGTTCTCTTGTAATTTTTCTGCAAGTACTTTTGCGTTTTTAATCACTTGCTCTTGGTATGCTTTAAATTCAGGTTGTAATGCTTCTTTAAATGCAACAGCTTTTGCTGCAATTACGTGCATTAACGGTCCACCTTGAATACCAGGGAAGATGTTTGAATCGATCTTTCTCGCATGTTCTTTTTTAGTTAAAATAATTCCACCACGTGGTCCACGTAATGTTTTATGTGTTGTTGAAGTTACAAAGTCTGCGTACTCAACTGGGTTTGGATGTAGACCAGCTGCAACTAAACCAGCAATGTGAGCCATGTCTACCATTAAGTACGCACCGACTTCATCTGCGATTTCTCTGAACTTTTTAAAGTCGATTTGTAACGCGTATGCACTACCACCAGCGATGATAAGTTTAGGTTGTTCTTTAATCGCAATTTCACGTAACTCATCGTAGTCAATTGCTTCATCTTCTTTAGATACACCGTAACTTACGATGTTAAATAATTTACCACTAAAGTTTACCGGTGCACCGTGCGTTAAGTGACCACCGTCAGATAAGTTCATACCTAAAATCGTATCTCCAGGGTTTAACACCGAGAAGTACACTGCCATGTTCGCTTGTGATCCAGAGTGTGGTTGTACGTTTGCGTGTTCTGCACCGAAGATTTCTTTTAGACGTTCACGTGCTAGATCTTCAGCAACGTCTACGTACTCACATCCTCCGTAGTAACGTTTGCCTGGGTAACCTTCAGCGTATTTGTTCGTTAACACGCTTCCTTGAGCTTCTAATACCGCTTCTGATACAAAGTTTTCTGATGCGATTAGCTCAATATTTTCATTTTGACGGTCGAATTCCTTTTGAATCGCTTCGTATAGTGCTTCATCTGATTGTTTAATGTAAGACATGTTTGATAACTCTCCTTAATATATAAATTTTATTAATTCATTTAGTTATAATGCGCGCGTTCCCCGCCGATTAATTTCGGACGAGATTTCGCAATTGTAAGTTGTGCTTCTCCGAGCGTTTTCGTATTCACTCGAACAGGAACTTGTACGTGTTTAATATGCATACCAATTAGTGTTTGCCCGATATCGATGCCTAAATCGACATCGACGTGCTCGACTACGACACTATCCTTTAAATGATTAAACGCATATTCACTTAAACTTCCACCTGCACTTCTGTCAGGAACGACAGTTACAATTTGTGATTGTAAATGATTTCTTTCGACTGCTTTTTTAGTAGTAGTCAGTGCACGGTTAATATGTTCACACCCTTGGAAAAACACATCCATATCATATCGTTCAACGATGGGTTCGAATGCTTTGAAAATCACTTCCGCAACTTCCATCGAACTATGTTTACCGATATGTTCTCCTTGTACTTCAGATGTTGAACATCCGATGACGAGTGAGGCATTTGAAAAGAAAAAATCAGCGTCTTCTAACTCTTGAATGATCGTTGTAAGCTCACTGTTCAATTTTTTCAATTCTACGCTCATGTCTACCACCTTCAAATTCAGTTTCTAACCAAATATCAACGATATCTAACGCTAATCCAGTTCCGATTACACGTTCACCCATACATAAAATATTTGAATTGTTGTGCTCTCGTGTAGCGTGTGCAGAAAACGTGTCGTGAACGAGTGCTGCCCGAATACCTTTATGTTTATTCGCTGCGATATTCATTCCAATACCTGTTCCACATACTAAAATACCGCGGTCGTATTCGCTATTTTGAACAGCTTCAGCAACCGGTTTTGCATAATCTGGGTAATCGACAGAATCTGTATCGAATGGCCCAACGTCTTTAACGTCGATTCCTTTATCTTCTAAATGCTGTATGATGGCTGATTTTAAGTTGAATCCACCGTGGTCTGAACCGATAATCACTTTCATTGAAATCATCTCCTAAATATTATTATACATTCTTAAAATGCAGTTTCAAAATCATTCGTTATTACCAGTTTATTTTATCGATATAATGTTTCATCTGATGAAACACACGTGTGTAATCATCCATATTACCGCCAAATGGATCGAGGACGTCTCCACTTTCACCTACATACTCACTTAAAAGATGAACATCCGCATCCTCATTTAACATTTTTACTTGTATATAATGAATTTTTGTCATGACGAGTAGCGTATTGTCGAGCGTGTCCTCATGAGTCAACTGCTCTGGTAGCGTAGAAGGCGAATAATTTTCTCTTTGTATAATCTCCTCACTATACGGACTGACTTGATTGGACGTAACAAATAAACCTCTCGACTCAACTTCTCTGTCCGTCACTGTTTTAGCGTAACTTTCTGCAAGTGGACTTCGGCACGTATTACCTGTACATACAAATATAATCATGCAATCACCCTTTAATAATAGTACTGCCTGTCGCTTTATAAATACGGTTCATCAGCGCTTCAGTTTCACTATTTTGCTTAAATCCGTATATATAGATGATTTCAACATCCGACGCGTCCATATGTCTAAGTGCGGCATATAAATTCTTAGCCGCTTCACGGTAACTTCCTTCGTCTCTGCAAAGACTCGTAAACTGCATGTCTTTGTCGATGTATTGGCGGACAGTTTCTGGCGCGATGACTCCAACTTTATTCTTTTTTATACCTTCAGGTACACGAAGTCTCGTGTTCGAGTTAATGCCGCCTTCAACGACACTCATCGGCTGACGTGGTGCGTAGTGTTTGTACTTCATGCCAGGAGAAATCGGTCGTTCCATCGTATCTTTATGTTCTAAAATCTCTTCTTTTAATACGTCTTGTAACTCTTCGATTGATATGTGTCCTGGACGTGCGACTTTATATGGAAACTGTGTGCAGTCTAACACTGTACTTTCTAGTCCAATCTCAGATTTTTCAGATACGACTACACCAAATATTCTACCGTTTAAGTCGTGAATCACGTGTTCTGCATCTGTCGGAGATGGTTTGCCGCTTAAATTCGCACTCGGTGCAGCGATAGGTATATTTGTGTACTCTAAAATCTTTCGTGCAACTGGATGAGACGGCATTCTTACTGCAACACTATCCATTTCAGCGACTGTATTTGAAGCGATGACCCCATCTTTTAAAGGTAAGATAAAAGAAATCGGTCCAGGCCAAAACGTATCCATGAGTTTTTTTACTTTATCATCGATATAAGACGTGAACGATTCAACTTGCTCGTAGCTATGTACATGGACGATTAATGGATTATCTCCAGGCCGGTTTTTCGCTTGGAAAATTTTAATAATCGCTTCTGGATCTTTTGCATTTGCACCGAGACCATATACTGTTTCTGTTGGAATAGCGATGATTTCTCCGTATTCAAATGCTAGTTTGATTTCGTCCAACTTTTCAATCGTTTCCTCTGTAAGTGGTGCGTTAACGTCTTCAGATGTGATTTCCCATACTTTTGTATTCATTACTTCACCCACTCTATATATAAAATGCGGTCATTACCATTTATATCTTGAATAACTTCGCGCTTAGCGTTCGGCCAATATGTGTCAACAAGCGCAAGCACGTCCTTTTTTTCTTTCCAACCAATTTCAAAAAAAGCTTTCCCACCGTCATTTAAGATTTCGTCTAACGACTCTATCATTTTACGATAAAAATACAGACCCTGTTCTTCAGCGAAGAGCGCGAGCTTTGGTTCATATTTCTTTACAGATAATGACATATCTTCAAGTTCGTCTTCACTAATGTACGGTGGATTTGATACGAGTATGTCGACTTTAATCCCCTGTTCGATGAACGGTTCAAATAGATCACCGTTTAAAATTTTAACGTCGGCTTCAAGATTTTCTTTATTCTTCTTCGCGACTTCTAAAGCATCTTTAGAAATGTCAGATATGTATACGTCTAATTCAGGACGTTCTAATTTGAGTGTAATACCAATTGCTCCGGTACCCGTCCCAATGTCCGCAACGACGCCTGAGTCGGTGTTTTTCAATACGTGCATGACGAGCTCTTCTGTTTCATTTCTTGGGATTAACGTATCGTTGTTCACGTAAAAATTTCTACCGTAAAAATATTGTATGTTCGTAATATATTGAACAGGTTCATCGTTTAACAGTCGTTGTACACCGTTCATATATCGCTTGTAATCATCATCCGTCATTTCATTATGACCGTTTAAAATTAGACTGAGCGTATCCATTGAAAATAAATCGTCTAATAATATGTCTGCAGCGCGCGTTTCTTTACGTGCTGCAGACAATAATTTTTTCGCTTCTTTTAGAGCAATATTAAAACTCGGCATTGTTTAACTCTTCTAATCGAGATTTTTGGTCTTCAATCATGAGTGAGTCTAGTACTTCATCTAAGTTACCATCGATAATTTGATCGAGTTTATTAATCGTTAAACCGATACGGTGATCTGTCACACGGTTTTGCGGATAGTTATACGTACGAATACGTTCTGAACGGTCACCAGTACCAACTGCGAGTTTACGCTTTTCACTGTATTCATCTTGTGCTTCTTGTTGCATCATGTCGTAAATTCTAGAGCGCATAACTTTCATTGCGCTTTCTCTGTTTTTGATTTGTGATTTTTCATCTTGTGACGTTACGACTAAACCTGTCGGTAAGTGCGTAATACGTACGGCAGAGTCTGTCGTGTTAACGTGCTGACCACCTGCACCACTTGAGCGGTACGTATCGATTTTTAAGTCTTCGTTACGAATTTCTACTTCAACTTCTTCAACTTCTGGTAAAACCGCAACTGTTGCTGTTGACGTATGAATACGACCACCTGATTCTGTTTCAGGGACACGCTGAACACGGTGTGCGCCGTTTTCAAATTTTAGTTTTGAATACGCACCGTGACCGTTAATTACGAAGCTAATTTCTTTAAACCCACCTTGGTCAGAAGCACTTTTATCGACGACATCGATTTTCCAACCTTGCGTTTCTGCATAGCGTGAATACATACGGAATAAATCTCCAGCAAAAATTTGTGCTTCGTCTCCACCTGCTGCCCCGCGAATTTCCATAACAACGTTTTTGTCGTCGTTCGGGTCTTTTGGAATGAGTAAAAACTTAAGTTTTTCTTCAAGCTCAGGAAGTAACGCTTCAGATTCTTTGATTTCTTCTTTTAGTAATTCATTCATTTCCGGGTCGTCTGACTCTTCTAACATTTCTTTAGACTCGGCAATCGTTTCTTTATGTGATTTATATTCTCTATACACTTCTACTTTTTCTGATAAATCACTTTGCTCTTTTGAATACTCTCTTAACTTATCCGGATTACTAGTTACATCTGGATCACTGAGCAGTTCATTGAGTTGTTCGTATCTATCTTCTAATATATCGAGTTGATCAAACATATCCTTCGTCCTTTTCTTCTAGATTCTTGTTAATTATATCATAAATTATGTACGTTACCTTGTTATTTACGGTACAAAAAAAGCTACACAGAACGTATCTGTGTAGCTCTTATATCGATTACTCTTCGTTGTTTTGAGATTTGAAACCAAATTTCTTGTTGAAGCGCTCTACGCGTCCGTCCGCAGCTGCGAAACGTTGACGTCCAGTGTAGAATGGGTGACAGTTAGAGCACACTTCTACTTTAATGTCTTCTTCTAAAGTTGAGCCTGTTTCAAATTCAGTACCACATGAACCACAGATAACATTTACTCTGTGATATGCTGGATGAATATCTTGTTTCATAAAACACATCTCCTTTGCCCTGAACCATCTGGAACAGAGTTATTTCGGGTTTTCCCTTTTCTAATACTTAAAATATTATACACGGATGGTTTCAAAAAATCAACACTACAATTTACATAAACGGTTTTCCAGTTCTGCTAGATTCAATCATCTTTTTACGTAGTACTTCAAAGAAGTCTTCGTTTGATTTCGTTTCTTTAATCGTCTTAATAAAACGCTCTGTAAAGTCATGCTTATCTGTAAATAAGTTTCTAAGTTGCCATAAAACTTCAAGCTCTTTTTGTTCTAATAATAAGTCTTCACGGCGCGTGCTTGAACGTTTAATATCAATCGCCGGATAAATTCTACGTTCTGCTAAATTACGATCTAAGTGTAACTCCATGTTACCTGTACCTTTAAACTCTTCGTAGATCATATCATCCATTCTTGAACCCGTATCAACAAGTGCGGTTGCTAATATCGTTAAACTTCCACCCGCTTCAATATTTCTCGCTGCACCAAAAAATGCTTTTGGTTTAAATAGTGACGCAGGGTCTAGTCCACCAGATAACGTACGCCCTGAAGGCGGCACGACTAAGTTATACGCACGTGCAAGTCGCGTAATAGAGTCCATTAATACGATTACGTCCTCGCCCATTTCAACGAGACGCTTACAACGCTCAAGTAATAGTTCTGCAACTTTAACGTGATGTTGTGGATGCTCGTCAAACGTCGAGTACACGACTTCAGCTTCTTCTACAGAGCGCTCGATATCCGTAACCTCTTCTGGACGTTCACCAATTAAGAGAATAAAAAGCTTTGCATCTGGAGAATTTTTAGTAATCGCAGTAGCAATTTCTTTTAACATCGATGTTTTACCTGCTTTAGGTGGCGCGACGATTAAACCACGCTGTCCATATCCAATCGGCGTAATTAAATCCATAATTCTCGTCGAATAATCTTTTGAATTCGTTTCTAACGTAATTTTTGTATCAGGATAAAGTGGAGTTAACGCTTGGAAGTGAGGACGCTTTTTAATTTCTTCAGCGTTATTATCGTTTACGAAGTCGACTTGTAGTAATCCGTAATAATTTTCTTTGTCTTTTGGTTTTCTAACTTTACCAGTAACTTTGTCACCTTTTTTTAATTCGAAGCGACGAATTTGTGACGCAGAGATATAAATATCTTTTTCACCTTTAGAATAGTTCACCGTTCTTAAAAAGCCGTAACCGTCTGGTTGGATATCATCTAAAATACCTTCCATGTAATAGTTACCATCTTGTTCCATCTCAGCTTCTAATATTGCTAAAACAAGTTCTTTTTTGTTTAATTTACTATAGTTTTGAACGTTTAAACTTTTCGCTCTCGCTGTTAAATCTTTCGTCGTATTATTTTTATATAACGCGTCAAACGTTTCATATTTCATGCCTTCATGTACTTTTTCAGTTTCTTCTGACATATGTTACACTCTCTTCTATTTAAAAATTCACTGTTGCCTATTAAGTCAGTCATTATTATACAGTAACATTCTCATAAATTAAAACGAATAAAAAAGTCTAAGATAAAATATCCTAGACTTTAAAAATATAACGATTAATTATCTTCAACGACCATTTTAGGTTTTTTCTTCATTGAGTGTTTACCTTCGATGAAACGAACTGTTCCTGATTTAGCGCGCATGACAAGGCTAGACGTATTTACGTAGTCCCCTTTAAACTGCACACCTTTCATTAACTCACCATCTGTCACTGCCGTTGCAGCGAAGATTGCGTCGTCTCCTTTTACTAAGTCTTCTAATAGAAGCTTCTCTTTTGGATCGACACCCATCGATTTACAACGTGCTTCTTCTTCAGCGTCTTTAGGCATGAGACGTCCTTGGAAGTCTCCGCCAAGTGCTTTGATACCAACTGCTGCAATTACACCTTCTGGTGCACCACCTGAACCGAATAAAATATCGACACCAGTGTAGTCAAAGCAAGTATTAATTGCTGCTGCAACGTCTCCGTTTTCAACGAATTTTATACGCGCACCTAATTCACGCACTTCATCGATAATGTGTTGGTTACGATCTCTTTTAAGTAATGTAACTGTTACTTCTTCGATTGATTTATTTTTTGCTTTTGCGACTGCTTTAACGTTTTCTGTTACTGACGCATCTAAATCGACGTGACCTTTTGCTTCAGGACCGACTGCGATTTTGTCCATGTACATGTCTGGTGCGTGCAGTAAATTACCGCGGTCTGCGATTGCAATAACTGTTAATGCATTCCAGCCACCTTCAGCAACGATTGTCGTACCTTCGAGAGGGTCTACTGCGATATCAATATCTGGACCTTCTTTTGTTCCTAACTCTTCACCAATATATAACATCGGTGCTTCGTCCATTTCGCCTTCTCCAATCACAACAGTTCCGTTCATTGGGATCGTATCAAATACGTGGCGCATGGCTGTCGTTGCAGCGTCATCCGCTTCGTTTTTTAACCCTTTACCGACCCATTTTGCACTTTCAAGTGCTGCGGCTTCTGTGACTCTTACTAATTCCATTGATAAACTACGTTCCATCTATAGTTTCCCCCTCGGTTTTTATCATAGATAATTATAACACACCATTATAAACAGTTTAAAATAAAATAGAGAGTAATTTTACTCTCTATTTATCAATTCAATATGTGCACCTAGTTGCTGTAATTTTTTGATAATATTTGAATACCCGCGCATGATATGGTGAACATTATGAATTCTCGTCGTCCCCTCTGCCAATAGACCAGCAACGACTAAGCAAAATCCTGCACGTAAATCCGATGCATATACGTCTGCACCATTTAATTTTGAAGGATGAATAAAGACAGAACCGCCTCTATTTTCAACGTGCGCATTCATACGGCGTAGTTCGTCGATATGTCTAAAACGTGCTGGATAAATGGTTTCAGTAATTTTACTCGTATCTTCAGCTAAAAATAATAATGGTGTAATCGGTTGTTGTAAATCTGTCGCAAATCCTGGATATGCTTGAGTTTTAATTTCTATAGCTTTATATGCTTTAGGACGTCTCACGATGACGTCGTCATCGTCTATTTCAAGTTCAACACCCGCTTCTTCTAGTTTAGAAAACAACGCGTCTAAATGTTCTGGAATCACGTTTCTAACTTTCACTTCATCTCCAATTGTGGCAGCGAGTGAAATATATGATCCTGCTTCGATTCGGTCCGGGATAATCGTATGCGCCGCACCATTTAAATGCCCAACACCTTCGATACGAATCGTCTCTGTGCCAGCTCCGCGAATGTTTGCGCCCATTTTATTTAACAGTGTTGCCACATCGATAATCTCTGGTTCTCTCGCAACGTTTTCTAAAACTGTACGCCCTTTTGCCATCGTCGCTGCGAGCATTACGTTAATCGTCGCTCCGACACTCACGATATCAAAGAAAATTTTTGTACCGACGAGTTCTTCTGCTTCGATGTGCAGTGCACCGTGCTCATTTTTAACTGTCGCTCCGAGTGCTTCAAACCCTTTGATATGTTGATCGATTGGTCTCGGGCCTAAATGGCATCCTCCTGGTTGACCAATGACTACTTTTTTAAAGCGTCCAAGCATCGCGCCCATCATATAGTATGATGCACGTAATAATTCTACTTTTTCATCTGCTAGTGGAACGTTAACAGCATCTTCCGCATCGACTGTAAGTGTATGATTTGATAACTTCGTTTTTATATTTAAATCTTCTAGTATACTTACTAACGTTTTCACGTCAGAAATATCCGGCAGTCCTTTTAACGTCACTTCACCGCTACTCGCCATTAATGTAGCTGGAATGAGTGCGACGGCACTGTTTTTAGCACCGCTCACATACACTTCACCAGAAAGTGTGTGACCCCCGTTTATTTGAATGACTTGTTCCATGTCTTCCACTCCTGTGTGTCTTCGGTTTACTGGTTATTCCAGTCTTGTAAAAATTGCTCGATTCCTTTATCTGTTAAAGGATGATCCGTTAACTTTTTAAGCACTTTAAATGGAATCGTTGCGATGTCCGCACCTCTTAATGCAGCACCGTGTACATGTCCTTCGTTACGAATCGAAGCGGCGATAATCTCTGTGTTAATATCGTGGATGAAAAAGATATCATGAATATCTTCAATTAGCTGTAATCCGTCTAAACCGATGTCGTCTAAACGACCGATAAACGGTGACACATACGTCGCACCAGCACGCGCTGCTGTTAACGCTTGTACCGTATTGAAAATTAACGTCACGTTCGTTTTGATGCCTTCTTCAGATAACACTTTTACAGCTTTCATACCTTCAGCACACATCGGAATTTTAACGACGATATGTTTATGTAGTTTAGCAAGTTCGCGACCTTCTTCGATCATACCTTCAGCTTCTAGTGAAATAACTTCACCGCTCACAGGCCCATCGACAAGTTCACAAATCTCAACTAAACGATCGTGAAACGATATATCTTTTTCTTTAGCGACAAGTGATGGATTTGTCGTTACACCACTTAATACGCCCCATTTATATATTTCTTCTATTTCATTCATATTCGCTGTATCAATAAAATATTTCATCTCTTTTATGTTCCCCTTTTCACATATATACTGTCATTATAAATAAGTATTTCTCTCTCTTCAACGAATACATCATGATACGATATATTAAACGATATAACTAAAGGAGTTACTATGGATAAAATACTACATACACAAATGACAAATGTGTTTAACACGATAGAAAATCAAGAAGAAGAAATAGAAATCGCTGCACGATTACTCGCTCAAGCAACGATGTCTGAAGGGAACATATTATTAAAGACATTTAACGAAGCCACATTTTTTGAAGATTATTTTTTACACAATGACGAACGTATCCCATCGATTCAACCGTTCCATTCCATCGAAGATATCACAACACCAGACCGTCTATTAATCATCACAAAAGAATATACAGAAGAAGTAAAAGCATTCGTCGATCAACTCGACGACGAGTTTATCGACTACGTCTTAGTTTCAAATACAAATAAAGATAATAAAGCGGAACTCGAAGAAAAGCATCACTTCATCGATTTATCTTCGAAGCGAAAACTCGTACCGATGCCGGACTTTGATCGTGTGTTAAACCCATATGGCACGGCGTTTTTATTCATCTATTATCATTTATATATTCTCATCGAAGAAATGACGAATCCGAAGTATGAATAAGTTCGTCGCATTGTGCTTTTAAGGAACTATTTCACGCAAATTGCTTTTGTGTTAAAAGATGAAAAACTATTTCACGCAAATCACTTTTGTGTTAAAGCACGCTCTCTTAATTTAACGATTAGAGCATTTGCGTTAAC
>NZ_KV820781.1:0-476 GCF_001815515.1 Nosocomiicoccus sp. HMSC059G07 | reverse complement strand
TGTCTACAGGTACTTTTATATTATAAGAGTCTATGGTGTCCCAATCAGATCTCGGCATTCTTGTTCCCGTTGTAAGATTAGTAATATGTGAAAGTCTCGGAGTATCTAAAAGATAATAGTCAAAAATTGGATAGTTCATTTGGGACCTAAGAATCCAAAAGTCTCCTATTGCCTTCCCCTTGAAATCACTTAATATCTGATTCCTAAGATAAGGTCTTAGCTTCCCAAATAAAATATCTTTTTCTGAGAATTTCAAGCCATCTCTACTAGAAAATCTATATTTAAAGTTTGATTTCAAGACTCTGGATTCATTATCTATATCCTCATATTCAACAATTGGTATAGTCTCAGAATCACTACTTTCTGATACTCTTTTAAATATATTAGAAAACTTTTCCTGCTCCCAATCTTCACTGAATCCTTTGAATCTTAGCTTAGGCACTAGTCTCTGCTCATTTTGTTTTTTCATTATTTGA
>NZ_KV820780.1:0-991 GCF_001815515.1 Nosocomiicoccus sp. HMSC059G07 | reverse complement strand
CAGAACCAACTCATGCATCTTCAGACATAGACGAGATATTTATAAAATTAATAACACAATTAACAAAAGACGGTGACTATAATGTTGTTGGTTTAGAAACGTCTAGTGCAGAATTGGAATATTATTTAAATTTCTATGATGAGAGTAATTTAGATATAGTCAGAAATGAAAGTGTTATGGAAAAATATAGACAACCCAATTTTTCGAGTCTCTTTAAAAAACATTGGAATAATGAACTATCTGTAGAAGGTATAGATTGGGTACCTACTGTTTATAATCAAACAACAGATAATACACATTTGTTAGAAAATATTTACCAAGATATAAAAAAGAGTAATATAGAGAATGCAGAGGACTTTAAAAATAAAGAAATTAAACTTAGAGAATTCACTAGTAGAATGATTTTTAATGATGAAGAATATATTGATTACGACGAAGTTGATAGTTATCTTAATTTTTATAAAAACCTTAAAAATAGTAGCAGTTATGAAGATTTGGACCCTCATTCAAAAAAATTTATAAATCACAGAATTGATGTGCTACAGAACCCTTTATCTAAAGAATATTTAACAGGTTTAAAGATTACTAATCCTAATCAAGATTATTTTTCACGCAGAGGAATAGGCATGTATGAAAAAATAAATAACTTAGTTAAAGAAGGAAATAAGGTAATAGTATGGGTTCATAATTGGCATGCCTTAAAAAATCCTGGGAAAATAAATATTCCTAGCGAAGAAGGACAAATATCTAGACCTACTGATCATTATTCTTTAGGTTACTTATTAAATCAATCTAATTTAAAAACCTTTGTTATTGGGACGTATTTTAACAGTGCTGAAAACTTTTCTTCAATTTATTTAAACAATGAAGATTTAGAAAAAATAACTGATGAAAAATTTTTAGAAGCACAACTTTCTTATTATCAGGAAAGTCCATTATTTATAAATCTAGAACAACATAAGCTATTAAATAATAGATACAATGCTTACGA
>NZ_KV820779.1:0-384 GCF_001815515.1 Nosocomiicoccus sp. HMSC059G07 | reverse complement strand
TATTATAGTATCTAATATATTCATGTACTGCGATTTCTAATGCTTCATATGTCTTGAACACTTCTCCATAAAACATTTCTTGCTTTAATAAGCCGAAGAAATTCTCCATCGGTGAGTTATCTAAACAGTTTCCTTTACGTGACATACTCATTGTTGCACCAAATTCTGTTATGGTATTTCCCCAACTACTGTGCTGATAATGGAAACCTTGGTCCGAGTGAACCATTAATTGATTTAAATCATTTCGATGTCGTTCAAACGCCTGTTTTAACGGTTGAATTGCGATATCTAAGCTCGGTGAACGACTGACCTTATATGCGATAATTTCAGAGTTGTAACAATCCATAATTGTTGATAGATATAGTTTCTTTCCTTTGATAGGTA
>NZ_KV820778.1:0-11100 GCF_001815515.1 Nosocomiicoccus sp. HMSC059G07 | reverse complement strand
ATATTTTTTTATCTAACAAAAACGAGGCCGGATCCGGAGTTTTTGTTAATTATCCTAATATATCTCACACATTCAGACATTTTTTGTAAATAACCGACCAACCAACAACAGCCACACCCCTCACCACAATAAAAAGTCTTTTCATCCTCTAAAGATGAAAAGACTTCTTATTTAAATCAGCCCTATTTCTTACTATACTCTTCGACGACTTTTAAGAAGTGTGGGCTGTAATGTTTGAGTTTATAGTTTCCGATGCCGAGCAGTTTGATCATGTCGCCTTTTGTTTCTGGCATCTTTTTTGCGATTTCTTTTAACGACGCATCTGTAAAAATCTGCGCAGCATCTATATTTCGCGCCACAGCAAGTTCTTCACGCTTATCTTTTAGTTGCTGATAAAGAGCCTCGTTAAAACTAGATTCCGTCGATATGCTTACTTTTTCTTTAAACTGCGTGCGATATGGTACCGTGTAAATCATTTCTATACCGTTAAGTACCGCTTCACTCTTCTTCACGACGTATAACGTATCGTTTTCTAAATGTATATATCCTCTAAATACGAGTTCTTCGATTATGTGGTGAATTTCGCTCGTTAAGTAGTTCGATAATTGCCCGAACTGGCTGACTTCAGTCAAGCCAGAATCAATAATATTATCGTTCACTTCACCGCGCAGCACTTGAATCACTTTTTCAGGTGACAGCGACACTAGTTTAACGAGTGTCATAATAAGTTTCGCTTCCTCAGTCATATCAACTGTACGCGCGTCACTTTTACAGTTTGAACACTCCCCGCACTCAGTCACGTATTCATTTTTATCAAAATATTTTACGATAAACGACGACAAACATTTTGACGTTTCGTTATATTGAATCATTCGGTCGAGTTTTTCACGCATACTTTCTTTTACATCGTCACTCGCTTGTGATCGGTCGATGAAAAACTGTTGGAGCGCAATGTCTCTCGGGTTCGATAAAAGAATACATTGGCTCATTTTACCGTCACGACCCGCTCGCCCAATTTCTTGGTAGTAACTTTCCAGGTCTCCAGGTAAATTGTAGTGGATAATGAACCTGATATTCTCCTTATCGATTCCCATACCAAAGGCGTTCGTTGCAACGATGACTTTGACGTCATCCTTTATAAACGCATTTTGATTTTCTTCACGCTCAGACTTCGTAAGTCCTGCGTGGTAAATTCTGTTATCAATATTATTATCTGATAAAAAGCCACTGATCTTTTCAGTTTCTTTACGCGTCGCCGCGTATATAATGCCACTTTTGCCTCTATGTTCGTTTAAATAGTCAACGATAAAACGCTCGCGCTGGAACGTGTCATTGACAATTAACTCTAAATTGTCGCGTTTTACTGACGTTTTATAGACATCCGTCTCATCGATTTCTAAAAGCTCTATAATATTTTTCTCAACGTCTTCAGTTGCAGTCGCAGTTAACGCGACTTTTACCGCGTCTCCAATATATTCATTGATGACCGAAATAACGTCTTGATAACTTGGTCTAAAATCGTGTCCCCATTTTGAGATACAGTGGGCTTCATCGAATGCAACAAGCGGGACATTAATTCTCGAGATAATTTCTAAAAACTCTTCATTTTTAAAGCGCTCCGGCGCGACATATAATAACTCAATATCCCCATTTAATAATCGTCGCTCGATTCGTGCTTGATCTTTTTTTGTCATGTTTGAGTTGATATACGCTGCTTTAATTCCTTTATCGACAAGCGCTGTCACTTGGTCTTGCATAAGCGAAATTAACGGTGAAATGACGATCGTCGTACCGTCAAACATTAATGCAGGAACTTGGTAACATAACGATTTCCCAGATCCTGTTGGTAATACACCTAACGTATTTTGACCGTTTAAAACTGACTGTATAATTTCTTTTTGCTTTGGTCGAAACGTCTCTAAACCAAATGACTTTTTTAACACAGATTCCATACAACTCACCCAATCGTCCAACTTTTAAGCTAACTTATTATACATTAAATGATTCAAATATTAAAGTGAACTGAACTTTTCTATGAGTTATACGCTCGAGTTTCTTTCTTCATATAATTTTTATGATTGTACGCTTTTAATATACGCGTACCAATGTATACGATAAAGAACGTTGCCGTCGAAATTGAAGCGACTGCGCCTGAAATTGAGATGTCTAAATAGAACCCGATGTAACAACCAATGACACTGTTAATGACAGATATCACAAGAGACAATATAATCATTTTAAGTAAACTTCTGTTGACGATTAAATAACTCGTTGCTGCAGGTGCGATAAAAAAACTAATGACGAGAATCGAGCCGACCGCGTCAAAAGCAGCAACAGCAGTGACTGAAACGAGCGTCATTAAAACATAGTAGACAATCATCGCGCTAAATCCTGCGAGCGTCGCATACACTGGGTCAAAACTCGATATTTTTAACTCTTTATAAAATATTACGACAAATAAAACGTTAATAATAAATATAATCGACAACTGTACGAATGCGTACGGTAAGCTCACCCCGAATAGATCGATGCGGTTTAAAGGAGCATATAACACTTGGCCGAGTAATACCGCATCAATATCTAAGTGAACGTTTCTTGCGTAACGTGAAACGAGTATGACTGCGACTGCAAATAGTGCAGTAAATACTAAACCAATCGCTGCATCTTGACGCATCATTTTCGAGGCCGTAACGACATTAATTAAATACACTGTTAAAATTCCAACGAGTGTCGCCCCGATAATAAGTAGCGGCGAACGTAAGTCACCAGTTAAGAAAAAGACGACGACGATACCGAGTAAAATAGTATGACTGATCGCATCTGTTGCCATACCACTTTTTCTAAGTACGAGAAAAACTCCGAGAAGACTCGTCGATAATCCAGTCATGATAAGTACGAGTAATACTTCTATCATAGCGCTCCTCCTAACCGTTTATTACGAATTATTCGACTAATAAAACCTTTCGGTGAAAAGAGCATCGAAACGATGACGAAGAAACTGAGTGCTAATATAATGGCAGGACCTGTAGGGATACCAGTGAACGCTGTAGATACATATGTCCCTATAAATGCTGATAATGCACCAACAATAGATGCTATGGTCAAAACGACACCATAGCGATTCGACCAGAGTTGACCGATAACAGTCGGTGCAATTAAAATATTAACAATTAAAATCGCGCCGACGGCTTTTAACCCGACAGATATAATCGCTAATGTCATAATGAGTATCAATGCATTAATCAACTTAATGTTAATACCAATAGATTTCGCGTATATATAATCGAACATGTATATTTTTAATTCGTTATAAAAGATAAAGAAAATCGAAAGTCCGATGACAGACGTCACGATAATTAAGTACACATCACTTTTTAAAATATATGCCGCTTGACCGAATATAAAATCATCGATCCCTTGAGTCCCTCTATAGTTCGAGTGTCCTTGGACGTAACTTTTTAACGCCATACCAAGTCCAAAAAATCCTGATAATATGAGGGCTAGCGCACTATCTAACGGAATTTTAGACTCGTGTGTAATAAGTTGTATCAGAAAGAACGCCACTGCACCCATCACCATTGCACCGACGACGAGTATATATGTTTCCATCACATTGAATAGCATAAAGGCTAACACGACACCTGGAAACGTCGAATGTCCAATCGCATCACCAATTAAACTTTGTCCTTTAATAACGCTGACAGAACCGATGACTGCACTCGCGATAGATAAAATAACAGTTCCAAGTGCAACGACTTGGAACGTGTAACTCATTAAGACGTCCATGTGCCGACACCCTTTTCAAAATAAGCTGCATTTACATTTTCTTTTGTCCATGCGTCCTCGATTGTGCCTTGTGCGATAATTTGTTTGTTTAATATAACGACGTGGTCAAAATACTCTGTAACTGTCATTAAATTATGATGAACGACGAGGAACGTTTTTCCTTCTTTTTGAAGTTGCTTCATCGTCTTAATTATTAGCTCTTCAGTCGTAATATCTATACCTTGAAGTGGCTCGTCCATAATGTAAATATCCGCATCATGCGCAATCGCACGTGCGAGGAACACGCGCTGACGCTGTCCACCGGATAACTCAGAGATCTGACGATCTTTAAACGGGAGCATCTTCATCGTCTCTAATGCGTCATAAGCAATTTTCTTATCTTCTTTTGTCGGTCGTTTAATCCAACCTTTATGGACGTAGCGACCCATTAAAACGACATCAAAAACAGTAGCAGGGAAGTCCCAATTGACTTCCCCTTTTTGTGGTACGTAGGCGATATTTTTTAATGCCTGTTTACTGCTACTATTTTCGACGGTCACTTTTCCGGAAACTGGCTTTACGAGTTGCATAATCGCTTTAATCATCGTTGACTTCCCGGAACCATTTGGTCCAACGATTGCTGTGCACGTTCCTTTTTTCAACGTGAAATTTAAGCTAGAAACCGCTGGCGTATTATCGTAAGCGACTGTAACATCTTTCACTTCTATTACATTTACGCTCATGTGACTCACCCCTATTTTAAATGATCTACGATAACGTCGATGTTATGACGATACATCGTTAAGAACGTGTCTCCATCTTCTCCAACAGGCGCTAGAGAGTCAGATAATAATTCGTTACCGTCACTCACAAGTTCAACTTCTCCACCTTGTGCTTTAACGACTTCTTGGAGTCGTTTCATACGATCAGGATTAGTAGTCGTTTCTATAAAGATTGCTTTAATATTGTTTTCTACAATTTTATCTGCAGTTTGTTGAATTTGATTGTTCGAAACTTCACTGTCTGTCGACACACCTTGAGGTGCAAATACTTCCATACCGTATGCTCTTGAGAAGTAGTTAAACGCGTCATGTGGTGTGACAAGGACACGTGATTTTTCTGGAATTTCATCGATTCTAGATTTAATGTATGAATCTAGTTCCTTTAACTCTTCGACATATGCATCAAAATTCGCTTCATACTGCTCTTTACCATCTGGATTATTTTCAATTAGCGTTTCTTTTACACGTTCCATCGCTTGCTGATAAAGATCTAAATCAAACCAGAAGTGCGGGTCGACGACGATTCCTTCATCCTCTTCCATTTCTTCTAAATTGCTTTCGTTAAATTTTTCAGTTACTGACACTCCACTCGATAACACATCTGCCATTCGTCCTTCAAAATCTAAACCATGATAAAGAACGACATCCGCATTTTTAAGTGAATCTAAATCACTCGCTTTTGGTTCATATACGTGTGGATCCTCGCCTGCTGGGATGATTAAATGTGTATCAAATCCATCCACACCTTCCTCTAAAACAGAAACCATATCTTTTAAGAAAGTAGTCGTGACGACTAAGCTTGGTTTTCCTTCGTTTGATTCTTTCTTATCAGACTGAGACTCCGAATCTGAATTTCCATTACCACATGCAGCTAAACATAAAGTAACTACTGCTACAAATAGTAAATATATTGATTTTTTCATCATCAATACCTCCAATTATTTTTATAAAGTTTAGGTTATACTAAATTTATATTTTTGTAAAGGCTAAAATGAAATTCATAATTTAGACAAAAAGTCATTTAATAGTATTTAGCCCGTTTAATTTTTAGGTTTGTCTAATTTTTGAAAAATAAAAACCCGACAACAAATTAATGTTGTCGGGTAAAAAATTGTTATTACATTTTTTCTTTTACGAGTTCTTTACTGATTTTATAATCGATCGCTTTGAATAAGCTTTTCTTCCACATTTCGTAGTTGTATAAGTTGACGTATGCGTGCTCGACATCAATTTCAGTAAATTTAAGTTTCGAGTTTTTGGTTTTTTGAGCGAGCTTATGCATATGATAGCTCGGTATCGTTCCGATATGTGTGTATTCTGTGGAGTCTTCAAAGTCATTTAATGCGATAAACGGCTGGCCATCTTTTAAAAACACACCGCCCGATACACCGTAGTTATCGACCGAATCATCTGTATAATCGACCGCTTCACCTTCTAAATTAAGTGCGTAGCGGTATTTTTCAAACGTGACGGCATACGTGTCTTCTAACGTTCTATAGACAGATTCGTCGACACCTTTACGTTTTACGATATGGAAATTATCCGATAAATATACTTCAGCAAGTGAATACGATCCAATTCCCCATGACACTGTCGAACGATTTCGCATCATGCTAAAGATTTCGTCATGTAATTCAGTATAATCGCGTCGCATCGTAATTTCGTCTCCGGACTCTAATACGTTAGAACCGTTCGTTTTAATTCCGCCCGCGATCGCAAGGTAGACGCGTCCTCCACGGTCAGAATCGTGGAATGTTAATACGTCTCCACGGTCAAGTATGTACATACGGTTAGCAGATAGTTTTTTATCGCCAACTGTAACGTTAAATAGTGCACCAGAAAACGCGATTACTGTCGGTTCTGTAAATGCAATTTTAGCTGGTCGAATGACCATTTCGATTGTCTTTTCATCGACAGGGTTACCGACGAGTTTATTTGCGATTTTTGGAGATAAGTTGTCGAGTGCTTCAGATGATGAAACTACTGTAGACAGTAGTCCTTTATCTTGAATAATAATACTCATTTTAAAACACCTACCACTTCTTCGATCACTTCAAGTACAACTTCTGATGGGTCGATCATGCTTAGACGGTCCATCATTAACGTTGGATGGTACAAAATATTAACTGTAGATGTCGTAAATACGATATCGTATATTTCGTCTGTTTTTAACGTTTCAAATTTTTGCTGCATCAATTCTTTTTCGCTATCAGTCAGTGTTTTATTGCTTTGATAGGTCATTACACGTTCACCATTTTCAAAAATCATCACCATTCTCCTAACTGTCTGGATTGTAGAATATTTCTAGTTTTTGACTTACAAACTCTACGGTGTTATCCATGATCCAACCGACGAGTATAATACTTACGATGATACCGACGACTACGACGAGTAGTGCGACGAGTGTAATGTCATTTTCATATAAATATGTACTGATATAGAACGCCAATATAATGACGGCGACTAATATGCCTAATAATAATAGTGTAAACATAGTTCACTCCTAAACTTGTAGGTTCACTTTGACCCACTCTCTTAAACTATTGATTAAATAAATCGTAATCTCGTTATTGTTATATCGTTCGGTTAATTCATCTAAAGTAAAATCTCGTACACTTATAGTACCATTGTCTAATAAAAATTGTCTCATCACACCATTTAATAGACCACTTTTACTCGGTGTGAAATAACCATCATGCGTTTTAACGACGAGATTACCGATGTTAAACTCTGTGATTCTTTCCGTTTTATCATAGTATAACGCAAACGGATACTCACTTGTTTTATATTGTTCTCTCTTCGTCGTTTTATGTTTTAACCATTTCGTTTCTGTACAGTCCATTTGAATGACATTTGCGGTAATTTCTGTTGTTTCTTCTAACTTATCATGCATCAATGTCAAATCATTATTGTATAGTGCACGAATTCGGTATACGCCTTGATTTAAGTTATGTATTTTTACATAACTATTAACCGCTTCTTTTAAATCTATCTTGTTCAGATGAAATACTTCAGCCGACCGATTAATACGTCTATTATGATAGTCTAAACGCTTCACGACACCGTCTTCAAGGCGCATCGTTTCAATAAGTTCAGTCATATGCTTGCTCTAAAAATTTAGATTTTGTAAGAATTTCGTGATACTCACTCGTCTTATCAGAATTATACGTAATACCGCCGCCAGCTGCGTACGTATATTTATTGCCTTCGATGACAATCGTACGAATCGGTACGTTCACAACTGTCGTTTGATCTTTATATAAAAGACCGATTGCCCCGCAGTAATACCCACGCTTTGTCGATTCGAGCGCTTCAATAATTTCCATCGTCATTTGTTTTGGTGCGCCTGTAATCGATCCACACGGGAAGAGTGAGCCGAACACCTCGCTAAATGGTATATCTTTTAACTGACCTTCAACTGTCGACGTCATTTGAAATACTGTTTTATATTTTTCAATTGTAAATAAATGCGGAACATTCACCGTGCCACTTTGTGATATTCTCGATACGTCGTTTCTAAGTAAGTCGACGATCATTACGTTTTCTGCACGGTCTTTTTTAGAATTCTTTAAAAAGGCATAGTTTTCTTCATCTTGTTCTAGCGTTTCACCACGAGGAGCTGTTCCTTTCATTGGGCGCGTTCGAATCGTGCGGTCGCTATCAATTTCAAAAAACAACTCTGGTGACGCGCTAACAATCGCTAAATCACCGTGCTCAATGAACGCTGTGTAGCCACCATTATTTTCTTCAGTGAGTCTTTCATAGAGCGCATGCGCATCTCCTGAAAACTCCCCATGCATACGCGTCGTATAATTCACTTGGTACGTATGCCCATCTCGTATATAGTCTCGCACTTTCTCGATATTACTTTCGATTTCTTCTTGTGATTCAATCATTTTATACGGAGATAATTTATACGAACCATTTTCTCTTTCAGATAAAAAGACATCTCTCGATACTGGTGCATCGTAAATTGCAGCGAGAAATTCTGTTTCATCTTTTTTATACGACTCATATGTCACTGCAAAAAGTGCATATTGGTCGTTGTTTTGTGCAGTTTCTAACGCGTCTAATACATCTTTTAAAGGTGTTGTTTCATCGTATGTTTTAACCGGTTTTACAAAATACAAGTCTTCAACGACGCCATTTTTTGTGAAATTGATATGTGCTTTCATTTAGCATCTCTCCAATACGATATCGATAAAATTATTAATTTGTGCATGACCTTCTTCAGATAATATCGATTCTGGATGATATTGAAGTCCAAAAATGTCCTCCGTTTTATGGCGGATCGCCATTATTTCATCGTCTGCTGTGCCGACGACTACAAATTCGTCGTTATCGCCTTTACAGACGAGAGAATGGTAACGCGTAATCTGAATTGGATTATCGATATTTTTATAGATAAATTTTTCGTCGTGCGTGAGTTCATACGTTTCTCCGTGCACCGGACGTTTTAAATGTGTCACTGTGCCACCTGTCATATGCCATAACATTTGATGGCCGAGACAAATTCCTAAAATCGGAACTTTCCCCCAAGCAGATTTTAAAAACTCGATTACTTCAGGTCGGTCTTTCGGATGAGATGGCCCTGGAGAAACGACAATCCCTATAATACTTTCGTCATCTATGGTATTATTGTTAAGTTCATACGGTTGTTTCACGATTATATTTACACCTTTGTCGTTCATTTCTAAATAATGAACGAGATTATACGTAAATGAATCGTAGTTATCAATCATTAGTATATTCATAAAATTTCCTCTATATGTTAGTGATACGTTCTATTTTATACGAAATTTAATTTAATAGAAAGGCGGATACTAGCGATGGACAATAGTAATTTACACGATAGAATATGGACAAAAGATTTCATTATTATTTTATTTGCAAACTTCTTTATTTTTCTATCGTTTCAAATGACGTTACCGACATTACCGTTGTTCGTTCAAGACCTCGGTTTAGATAATAAATATATCGGTCTCGTCGTTGGGATATTTACTTTTAGTGCACTACTCATTCGGCCAGCTGCTGGGACGCGGCTTGACACAAAAGGTCGTCGTTACGTGTTCTTCTACGGTTTAATCATATTTTTAGTGTCGACATATTCGTTAACAATTAGTACAGTACTATTCGTCTTATTAATAGTTAGAGTTGTGCAGGGCATTGGATGGGGATCATTAACGACCGCAACAGGGACGATCGCAACAGACTTAATTCCGGCATCTCGTCGTGGTGAAGGTCTCGGATTTTTCTCTATTAGTGCGAATATTGCTCTTGCGCTTGGACCGGCACTCGGTTTATTTTTAGTCGATTACATTTCGTTTACGTGGTTGTTTATCCTCTGCGGAACATTAATACTCATTGCATTCATTCTTGCAACGCAAATTAATTATGTTAAACCGGATAAAGAAGCGAGTAAGAGTACGACGTATCACCGTTTTGATTTATTTGAAAAAACGGCGTTACCGGCTTCATTTTTACTTATGTTTGTGACATTTACGTTCGGTGGTATCGCAGCGTTTTTACCTGCATACACAATCGAACTTGGATTCTCGTCTCACAGCATTCAAATATATTTTGTCGTATACGCGCTCGCACTACTCTCTACTCGATTTTACGCGGGACAATTATTTGACCGCCACGGTATGGGAGTCGTATTCGTTCCAGGAATGATCATGATTACAGTTGCTATGTTTATGATGTTCTCTATGACATCAGCGACGACGTTATACATCGCAGCAATACTATACGGACTCGGATTTGGATTTGTACAACCCGCACTCCAAGCGATGGCAGTAAATCGCGCAGCGTCGAACAGGCGTGGTATGGCAAACGCAACGTTCTTCTCATTTTTTGATTTAGGAGTTGGACTCGGAGCGTTAATATTTGGATTCGTGTCAGATTTATTTGGTTATTCGTACATTTACTTAATCAGCGCGATAAGTATTATCATCGCTTTTAGTTTTTATTTGGCCTTTGTATTTAAGCATCGAAAAGAAAAAGCATAAAAGTTTTTACTGTAAATGTTTATAACATATATAGTCGGGTATGTAATATATATCAGATAATAATACTGGTATTTAATAACACATTTAGTTTATTTAATATATGAACTACTTATAGGAGGAATTTTTATGTTAGGATGGCTTTGGACATTAATCGTTGGTGGTATCCTTGGTTGGATCGCCGGCTTAATCATTAGTAAAGACATTCCAGGTGGTGTTATTGGTAACATCATCGCAGGATTAGTCGGTGCATCAATTGGTAACGCACTTGGATTAAATATTGGACCAACAGTTGGTGGCATGAGTATCGTAGGCACACTACTCGGTGCGATTATCTTAATCTTAATCGTATCATTCATTTTTGGACGATTAAGAAAATAATTTTTAAAACAGAGAAACTCCGTAAGGTTGATAGCCTTGCGGAGTTTTTTGTTATTCTCAAAGTGTAATAATTCAACTTCGCTTTATTTTATTTAACAAAAAAGTGGTGATTTTGTTAGATATCCGGATTTATTTAAGTTACGTCCATATAATTGTGTAAAATA
>NZ_KV820777.1:30239-53757 GCF_001815515.1 Nosocomiicoccus sp. HMSC059G07 | reverse complement strand
TTAAGTGGCTAGGTTGATTATAAAATCTTCCAAATATAAATGAGAACAAAACCGCAGGGAAAATTAATAACCAATAAGGTATGATTGTCCCCCTACGAAAATTCCACATAAATATTAAAAACACAATAAATACCATCCACATTACATTAATTAAAATCGTCTTTTGACTATTTGTCACATTAATGACCTCCTTTAAGAAAGCGCTTGTAATATTTTTAAATTTAAAATAAAATTTATAAAAAATCAATTACTTTTAATCTAGGAGGTATTTATGAAAAAGGTAATTTTTTCGATTTTATTGTTCATCTCTATTGGTTTTTTAAATGAGTTAGAAGCACAGGCACTTACGACTACAGATGAACTAAGTCACCCATCAACTTTTGAGTTAATGATTAACGATAATGAGGTATTAGTTTTTACTAATGAGAATGATATGCTATTATATTTAGAAAGTATTAGAAACAATAACGAATTAAACACAATCGCTGCAGATAAACTAGTTTCAACACAAAAAGTTTATGGAGTTTTCGGTGGATATGCGACGAAGTATTGGTCTAAGTCTTCAGGTTACAGTATTGCTCAAGGTGAATCTTACAAATTTTCCGGATCTTATTCCGGTATCAAACTGTCATTTACTTATAAGAATACAGTAACCACAAACATACCTGCTAATTCAGCAAGATATAGTCAGCTAGGTATATATGCAGATGTTACAATTAAAAAATATAAACGTTTTTATCCCAACATGCACGCCCCAACTTATTTTTATAGAAAAACAATTAATCATTCATATTTGAAAGTTATTTATAAATAATAGTAGAATATTTATTTGCTCATTAGATAAAAATATGTACATGAAATCTACAATTTACATGTTACATGGATTTTCAACTTCTAAAAAGTTACGTTAAAATACCTACGCACACCAATCTACAACATCAAAACCTCTTCCCCACTCATCTGAACGGGAAAGAGGTTTTTTTATCTATCAATCTTTATACAAATTTTTTATGCGTAAGAGAAACGTCTCAATCGTCTGGTCATGGTGAGATTTTGATAACATCTTCAATATAATATTTCCTAGGAAATATTTACCGCGCATCTCTCCACTGTAGATGAGTTCAGTCTCTCTTTGTTGTTTTTTTATCAACTTATATTGTGTACTCTTTTGAAAGAAGTTGCTAATCGTATAAGAGAATCGTAGTAACTTAGTGTCCGCGTCGTCATCATAACGATCGAGCGTCACGATATACTGTATCGTTTTACCGTGTTCCTCGTGCGTCACTCTATACGTGCTACCGACCTTGTCAGGAGTCTTACGAATCTCTTCGATCCGCTTCAACTCAGGCTTCACTTTATGGAAGTTTTCAACTTTAAATAGATGAAACACCTCATCAATCGGCGCGGATATCATGACTGTTTTATGCCACTTCATCATTAGTTTTCTACATATTTCACGAGTAATTTAAACGTATTGAGTAACGCGTCGACGTGCGTACGTTCCATGCCGTGACTGTTTGCAACACCTGGTCCAATTAATGCTGCTTTAATATTTGCGCCACCACTCAGTGCTGCGCTCGCGTCACTGCCGTACATTGGGTAAATATCTACAGCGTAGTCGAGTTCCTCTTCTTTTGCGTATTCGATTAAACTCGAAACCATTTCGTAATCATACGGACCTGATGAGTCTTTTGCACAAATACTGACGTCGTATTCTGTACAGCTTAGGTCTTCTCCAATACAGCCCATATCTACCGCAAGAAGTTCTGTAATTTCTTCAGGTAAATATGATGCGCCGTGACCGACTTCTTCGTATGCTGTGAAGATAAACTGTAAGTTCGTTTTCGGTTTAACATCTCCTACTTGAATTGCTTTAATGAGACTCACAAGCAGTGCTACAGAGGCTTTATCATCTAAAAATCTCGACTTTACAAAACCAGATGACGTGACAACGGTCTTCGGATCATATGCGATGATATCACCGTTTTGAATACCGAGCTTACGTTCAACATCTTCTTTTGACGCGACACGTTCATCGATTTTTACGACTAAGTTATCGATGTCTCTGTCTTTTTTAGATGCGTCTTTAAATACGTGAATCGATGGTGACGTCGATAGTATCGTACCCGTATATACATGACCGCTTCTCGTAATAATGTCACAGTACTCTCCATCTAACGTTGGTGTCAGCGGTCCACCAAGTTTTGTTAAATTTAACGTACCGTCACTATTAATAGAGCGTACCATCAAACCAAGTGTGTCCACGTGTCCAGACAATGCACGCGTCACTGACGTATCTTCTCCCTCGATATACGCAATTAAATTCCCTTTATGTGTCGTCGAAGTTTTTACACCGAGTTTTTCTATTTCAGTTCTTAAGAAATCTATCGCTTGTTTCGTATATCCTGTTGGACTATTGATATTAAGTAAGTCTTCTAAAAACTGTAAAGTATCTGTTTGATTAAACATAATGTAACCCCCGTTATTTTGAATTTTCGTCAATTTATTTTTACACAATTTCATTATATCAAATAATAAAAATGGTATAATTAGTAATGATAACGATTTATTTTTGTCTTTTTCGTGTAACAATTGACATGATACAGTAACATTCTATATTATAAAATTATTATATTGAATCATATTATAGAGAGGCACAGATACTCATGCCGGATAAATTTCATTTTTCAGTAAAACCGAAACGCTATTTAACAGGACTCGATGGCCTACGTGCAATCGCTGTTATTGCGATTATTATATATCATTTAAATCCACTATGGCTTCCTGGTGGATTTTTAGGTGTAGATACGTTCTTTGTAATTTCAGGATATTTAATTACAAGTTTACTCATTCATGAGTACCAATCAAAAGGATCCATCGATTTAATCGCCTTTTGGATTCGCCGTATTAAACGACTAATCCCGGCTGTGTTCTTTTTAATCGGGGTCGTCATCCTTTATACGTTAATATTTGAACCTCAAATGATTAAAACAATTAAACACGATTCACTCGCTGCACTCTTTTACGTGTCGAACTGGTGGTACATATTTGAAGATGTGAGTTACTTCGAAGCAAGTGAACCAAAACCTTTAATGCACTTATGGAGTTTAGCAATTGAGGAACAATTTTATATTATTTGGCCTGTGATTTTCGTCTTATTACTTAAATTCGGGCGTTCAAATAAAACGATGCCGATAGCCGTTTTACTAATGACTTTTGTGTCTCTCTTTTTAATGACTTTATTCATGGTGCCAGATATGGACAACTCACGCGTGTATTTCGGAACAGATACACGTGCACATACGATTTTACTCGGTGTATTACTTGCATTCATTTGGCCACCATTTAACTTAAAAACAGAAACACCTAAAAGGTATCAACAAGTGATTGATACTATTGGTATTACGTCACTCATCATACTCATTTTGTTTATGATGTTTACAAAAGATTACTCAAACTGGTTATATGCCGGCGGACTGTTTTTTGTCACTCTATTAACACTTCCAGCAATTGCTGCGAGTGTACATCCAGTGTCAAAACTTGGTCATGCATTATCAAACCCGGTGATGCTCTGGATCGGAACACGTTCATATAGTCTTTACTTATGGCATTACCCGATTATCGTCTTTATGAACATGCATTACGTAGCAGGACAAATCCCGCTTCACGTCATCCTATTACAAGTAGCACTGACTTGTATTGCTGCAGAGTTGTCATTTAGATTTGTTGAAACACCGATTCGTAAACAAGGGTTTAACTTCTTTAAGCCCGCATATAACACGAGTCGCGCACTCATTGTGAAATCCACAGTAAGTGTCATTTTAGTCGCAGGTTTACTCGTCACATTGCTCGGAATTTTTGATCACCTCCATAAAGATGTGAACAAACAATCATCATTCAACACTGAAGATGGTACGATGCAGTTTTCTAGTACACCAAAAAGCGTTGCATGGAACATAAAGAAAAATCATAAGCAATTTACCGATGATAAAGCGAGAATCGCTCAAGAAGAAGCTGACAAAGAAGAACAAGCCGAACTTGAAAAAGAAAAACAAGACTTTGCGAGTGAATATTTATCACATGCATCGCCACTATTTATCGGAGACTCAATCATGGTAAATATCGGTAGTAACATACAATACCGTATACCAAACGCCGTCATCAACGGTGAAGTCGGACGTCAAATGTACCAAGCAATTGAAATTTCAAGAACGAAATACCCACACTTTAATAGCGAAAACGAAAACATCGTACTCGAACTTGGAACAAACGGAGACTTTTCATTAGAACAACTTGAAGACTTCATTCAAACATTTAACCGTGCAAACATTTACCTCGTGACAATACGTGTCCCAAGAGACTGGGAAGGCAATGTTAACAAAAAAATACACACTGCAGGAGAAGAATTTGAAAACGTCACAGTCATCGACTGGTACAAAGCATCAGAAGGACATGTCGAATACTTTGAACCAGACGGTATTCACTTAAACGCAGACGGTGTAGAAGCAATGGTCGACCTAATCATTGATCATATCTTAGAACAAGAGCAGAACAAAAAATAACAGGTACATCACAATGACCTACTCCCTTAAAGTTGAAAACGACAATCAACTTTAAGGGTATTTTTATACTTAGTGTAGAAAGTATAGTTTGAATTTAAAGTAAATATAATCAGCAAGTATTTAAACAATATGTTTGGTATTCATTAAGTAAAAAGTGTTTTATAAGATAAAATAATTGAAATTTAAAATTATTTTATCTTATAATAAAATTACTATATATAAGGAGGATTTCATAATGAAGAAACTATGTATTGCTCTTATCTTATCTGTAGCTTTCCTGCTGAACGGATGTTCTTCAGAAGCTAATGAATTAACCGACAAAAAGCTCTCTGTGTTTACTGTGATTCAGATTGGTAATACGTTAGATGATCTCTCGACAAACAGTGCTTACTTAATCTTTGATTTTAATAAAAACAATAAAGTTTCTATTCAATATCTTGGTGAAAGTTATCCTGGCTCTTATAAATTAAATGGCACGAATTTATCCATAGATGTTCTGGATAAAGATAAAAATGAAGTCTCTTTATTATTTACAGATTTTAAAAAGCATCCTAAAAACGAGAAATTATATACAGGTATTTTCTCAGATTTTACTCACCTTGAAAATCATGGTCTGAATATACTACTACGAAATTATTCTGGAAATGAATATATGGGGTTCTATGAGGTTGAATAATATTCATAATTAAAAGGACGTACTCTAAAACATTTTAGAATACGTCCTTTGTTTATTCTACGAAGTTCATCCAATAAAAACATTACTATCAAGACGCTCTAACGAACTTAAGACACTAAGAGCTGCAAGTGCACTTGTCTTTGGATTTTCTTTTAACGGATGATTTTTAACTTCAATTGTCGCTTCTCCGAATTCTCCCGTTACTTTTACGTGGTGTACATTTTCTGTCGCATTCGGATCCGCGATGAGTCGAACTTTTGTTTTTTCTATCCCTAATCCTGCGAGAGATAAAATAATTGATACGTTCATGTTTTTAGGAAATTTGTCGATGGCGTCTTTTGCATCACCTTCGAATACGACTGTTGGTTCTGATAGTTCATCGTCTACAAGTGATGATGCTGGTTTTGTCGTCGTAAGTGTGACACTACTTAAATGATTTAGAGTGTTTACGTTTTGTATTAAATCTAGACCACCAACTGCGCCTGATGGTAAATAGAGTTTATGTTGACTCGCACTTACACTCTCTAATAACGAAGTGTCACTAAACGCACCGATACTGATTACCATCATATCTTTTACGTTTAAGACATCTTTTAAATACGTTTTAACTACTTCAACATTCGCGGCTTCTACTACAATATCAATATTTGAGTTTAAAAATTCGTTCAGATCCGTATACAGATCTACATTATACCCCTCTTCTAAATGCTGATACTTAGATTTATCTCGTACTAAAATATTCGTAATACGTAAGTCACTACGTTCTTTCGTATGTTTTAATAAAAACTGTCCAATCGCACCTGCACCAATTAAGCCAATATTCATCGTATCTCTCCTAATTAGATTGTTATTTATTCATTATACGATGATATCGTCTCTATTTATAATTTCGCAGCATTTTTTCCTGCTGTTTTTCCGAATACTGATCCTGACATGAGTCCTGATCCACCTGGATAGTTATGATAGAATAATTCACCGACCATCTCACCAGCTGCATATAGCCCTGTGATTGGTGTGTCATTTACATTTAATACTTCTGCTTTATCGTTCACTTTAATGCCACCGAATGTAAACGTAATCCCACAAGTTACAGGATATGCATAAAACGGTGCTTCGTTAAATTTTAATGCCCAGTTTGATTTTTTAGGGTCGAGACCAGATGTTGATTTACCATCTTTAATGCTCGGATTGTAATCACCTTCAAGAACTGCAGCGTTATATTCTTCAATTGTTTTTAAAAATTGTTTTGTATCGACATTCATTTTTTCAGCAAGTTCTTCTAAAGTATTTGCTTCGATTTTAGTCGCTTCGTCTAATTCGTATTCAACACGAAGTAGTGGTTTCACCTGGCTATCGTAAATTTGAAATGCTTTATGACCCGGTTGTTTTAACGTCTCTTTTCCGTATTTTGCGTACGTATAGTTTCTAAAATCCGCACCCTCATCTACAAATCGATTACCTTCAGCGTTTACAATTAAACCGAGTGGATATGAGGATTTTTTGTATATATCGCCAGGCTTTTCGAAATCACCGAATTTTGGTGCATTGTAATCTGTCGTATGTGCGTGACATCCATCATACTGTCCAGCTTTTACAGCCCCGACTTCTAACGCCATAGAAATACCGTCACCTGTATTATGTTTTGTGCCTCGAACGACTGCTTCAGACCATTCTTCACCTAGATTTTCTGTACGCTTTTTAGCGTCTGCTTCGAATCCACCACATGCTAATATGACTGCATCTGCAGCAATTTGTACGTTCTCACCGTCTTTATTCACGTGTACACCAGTAATTTTATTATTACTTGCTTCAAGTTTAACTGCAGGTGAGCTATACCATATTTCTACACCGTTCTCTTCAGCTTTTTTAAATAATGCTTCTACTAAACCAATCCCTTTACGATATGTTTTTGTAGGCAACCCACCCCAGAATGTTTTTACTCCATCTTTTTCGAAATATTGATTCTCATTTGCTATAAATTCTACGCCTTGCTTTTTCATCCAAAGAATTGTGTCATATGAATTTTCTACGAGATGTCTTGCGAGTTCAGGTTTAGATTTCCCTTGCGTTACTTTCATCATGTCATTATAAAAATCTTCACTATCGTATTTCGGAAGTACGATTTCATCATCTTCTGAAATATCCGACACGATTTCTCTATAGCTATCTAAATCCTTATAAGCAAAGCGTATCGCGCCGTCTGTGAAAAACGAGTTTCCGCCTCTATTGTTTTTCGGTCCTTTTTCAAGCATCAATACTTTCTTACCTTCTTCACTTGCGGCAACTGCTGCTGATAACGCAGCATTCCCTGTGCCGACAACGACAACATCAAATTTATATTCCATATTTATATTACTCCTTTTAAAAGTTCTCTTATATAAATTTTATGTGTCCATTTGACATAAGTAAAATATATATATTAAATATAAACTAATAGAATTTATTTATATCAAGAGGTTAAAAATGGATACGAAAGATTGGGTATTATTAATTACTCTATATGAAGAAATGAATTTAACACGCACCGCTAAACGATTGTACACGACACAACCATCATTAACTTACAGAATTAAACAAATCGAATCATCTCTTGGAATACAAATTTTACATCGAGGAAATAAAGGAATCTCTTTTACTGTCGAAGGTATCTATTTAGTTGAACATTCAAAGAGAATGTTAAAAGAAGAAAGAAAGCTACTGGATCATTTAAAAAATATGAAAGACGAACTTCAAGGAACAATTCGTATCGGATCTTCAAGTAACTATGCGCATTATGAATTACCAGATTTACTGGAAAACTTTATAAAAAAATATCCAAATGTTGAAGTTGAACTCGTAACCGGATGGAGTAGTGAAATATTAGAAAAGCTCCAAAACGAAACAATCCACGTAGCATTTCTAAGAGGAGATTTTAAGTGGGACAATAAAAAGCACATACTTGAAAAGGATAATCTACATATTATCTCAACAAAGCAGTTAGATTTAGATTCCTTACCAGGAGAGAACTATATACAATACCTAACAGATCTCAGTTTAAAAAATACAATCGATAAGTGGTGGAGAGATAATTATAATTCTCCAATCTATACAACAATGGAAGTCGACCGAATAGAAACGAGCATTGAAATGGTAAAACGAGGACTTGGTTATACAATCGTTCCAGGCATTAACATTCAAAATGAAAATAGCTTATATACGATGCCAATCCAAGATAATGATGAAAACATTTATAGAAATACGTGGCTAGCTTATAAAGAAGAGAGCTTAAACTTAAAAGTTGTCGATGAATTTGTCCGATTAATTATAAACTCCTAATAATTTAATAGTATAGACAATATGATAAAGATAAAATTAAAAGGCATGTCACCTGAACAATTCAGGAAACATGCCTTACAATCTGCTTATTTCTAAAAGCCCAACTTCTCGGTAGCACATCTGTCTTGGCTACGGTTTTGTTATTATTCCCACTCAATTGTTGCTGGTGGTTTGCTAGTAATATCATACACGACACGGTTTACATTTTTAACTTCTTTTACCATGCGTTTTGAAATCTTTTCAAGTACATCCCAGTCGATTTTCGCAAAGTCTGATGACATTCCGTCTACACTGTGTACTGCACGAATTCCTACTGTGTAGTCGTACGTTCTTTTATCATCTTTTACACCGACTGATCGGATACCTGGTAATATTGTGAAGTATTGCCAAATGCTCTTATTTAAGCCTGCTTTTTGAATTTCATCGCGTAAAATATAGTCTGTTTCACGAACGATTTCTAATTTTTCTTCTGTCACTTCTCCGAGGACACGAATTCCTAGACCTGGTCCTGGGAATGGTTGACGCCATACGAGTTCTTCAGGAATACCTAACTCAAGTCCTAATTGGCGCACTTCGTCTTTAAAGAGTGTCGCGATTGGTTCTATGAGTTTAAATTCCATATCTTCTGGTAATCCACCAACGTTATGGTGTGACTTAATTGTTTCTGACGTTTCAGATCCTGATTCAACGACGTCTGAGTAAATCGTACCTTGTGCAAGGTAGTCGATATCTTTAAGTTTCGCCGCTTCATCGTCAAATACATAAATAAATTCGTTACCGATGATTTTACGTTTTTGTTCTGGATCAGACACACCTTTTAATTTTCCTAAGAAACGGTCTTGTGCGTCGACTTTAATGATGTTGATGTTAAATCCTTTACCGAACGCTTCCATTACCATTTCCGCTTCACCTTTACGAAGTAAGCCGTGATCTACAAAGATACATGTTAAATTGTCGCCAATCGCCTTTTGCATAAGTACCGCAACAACTGATGAATCTACTCCACCACTCATCGCACAGATTACTTTTTTGTCGCCAACTTCTTCACGAATTTTCTCAACTTCGATGTCGATAAAGTTACCCATCGTCCATTCACCGTGACATTCACAAATATCTCTTACGAAGTTTTCGATGAATGTATCACCATTCTCTGTTGATTTTGATTCTGGGTGGAACTGAATACCGTAAATAGGTTTTGATTTATGCTGAATTGCTGCGTATTTTGAGTCTTTCGTACTTCCGATGATCTCATAGTCATCACCGATTGACGCCACTTCGTCGTGGTAACTCATCGCAACGTTAACTTCTTTGTCTAATCCTTTAAATAATGGACTTTCAGTATTAAGTTCAATCGTATCAACACCTGAAAATGCGTTGTCTAATGGTTTTACTTCTCCACCGTTATTGTATGCAATTAACTGCATACCATACGTGACACCGAGAACTGGTATTCCTAAGTCAAAAATACCTTTATCAACAGTATATGCATCTTCTTCGTATACTGATTTTGGTCCACCTGATAATACGATACCTTTAGGATTTAGTTCTTTAATTTCTTCTAAAGTAATACTTGGATTACGTAATTCACTATATACACCTAAATCACGAATACGACGTGTTAAAAGCATGTTATATTGACTACCGTAATCTATTACAATAATAAGTTCTTGTTCTTTTGCCATTTCCATAAGTTTATAGCCTCTCTCTTAAATAGAGTAGTTCGGAGCTTCTTTAGTAACTTGAACGTTATGTGGGTGACTTTCGATAAGTCCAGCTGACGTAATACGTGTGAATCGACTGTTTTCTCTTAATGCTTTAAGGTCTTTAGAGCCTGTGTAACCCATACCTGAACGTAATCCACCCATTAACTGATAAATTGTATCTGCTACAGGTCCTTTGTACTCTGTACGACCTTCGATACCTTCAGGAACGTATTTAGTCGCTTCTTTTTCATCTTGGAAGTAACGGTCACTTGAACCTTGTTCCATTGCACCGAGCGATCCCATACCACGATATGTTTTATAACGACGACCTTGGAACATTTCAATTTCACCTGGAGATTCTGTCGTACCTGCGAGTAAACTACCTAGCATTACGACATGTCCGCCTGCTGCTAAAGCTTTAACGATATCTCCTGATAATTTAATACCACCATCTGCGATGATTGATTTACCATGTTTACGTGCTTCAGTTGCACAGTCATAAATTGCAGTGATTTGTGGTACACCAACACCTGTAACGACACGCGTTGTACAAATAGATCCTGGTCCAATACCTACTTTAACTGCGTCAACACCCGCTTCAATTAAAGCTCTCGTACCTTCAGCTGTGGCAACGTTTCCTGCGATTACTTCGACTTCTGGATATTCTTCAACAATCTTTTTGATTGCGTTTAAAACGCCTGCTGAATGTCCGTGTGCTGTGTCGATAACTAACGCATCTACACCAGCTTTTACTAATTCTTCAATACGTTTGTCTGTATCTCTAGAAATACCAACTGCTGCAGCTACAAGTAAGCGTCCATGCTCATCTTTAGCAGCATTTGGGAATTCGATGACTTTTTCGATGTCTTTAATCGTAATTAAACCTTTTAATACGTTGTTTTCATCGACAATTGGAAGCTTTTCAATACGATGTTGTTGAAGAATGCTCTGTGCATCTTCTAACGTAGTACCTTCTGGTGCTGTAATCAGATTTTCTTTAGTCATTACGTCATCAATTACTACTGAATAGTCTGTAATAAAACGTAAGTCACGATTTGTTAGGATGCCAATGAGTTTTTTCTCTTCTGGATTATTTACAATTGGAACACCTGAAATACGATATTTACCCATTAAATGTTCAGCTGCGAATACTTTTTCTTCTTTTGTTAAGAAGAATGGATCTGTAATTACACCGTTTTCTGAACGTTTAACTTTCTCTACTTCTTCGCATTGTGCTTCGATTGACATATTTTTGTGAATAACACCTAAACCACCTTGGCGTGCAATCGCAATCGCCATTTTAGACTCTGTAACAGTATCCATACCTGCAGAGATTATTGGAATGCCGAGCTTAATTTTGTCAGTCAGTTGCACACTTGTGTCTACTTCTCTTGGTAGAATTTCTGAATGAGCTGGCATAAGTAGTACGTCGTCAAACGTCAATCCTTCTTTAGTAAATTTGTTTTCCCACATTGAACTAGCCTCCTAAAATAGATTAGTACTATTATAGACCAGTCTAAAACGTATTTAAAGTATATTATTTTCAAGATTAAATATTTTAAATTGTCTAAATTGTGTATGAATTTAATTATATCTGTTTACATGAACTTATTTAGGGTAGATATAAGTATGACTATAAAATAAACGAGGTGTTCTATTATGGAACAAAATAGAAATATAGAAGTGTATGATGATATCGGTAACGTAAGTAAAAGAGTACAACAATTAAGACACGAAGGTGTCGATGAAAGACGTGTCATTCTTTTCTCAAAACATTCTCCTCCGACAGAATTTACTCGCGAGCATGATGTAGAAATTCGTATGGGAGAAGGAAATTTATGGCAAAAGTTTGAGTCTTTATTTACTGATAAAGACGGCGAAGAGCGAGCTACTGAAGATTTACAATTTACTCCTTATGAAGAAACAGAGTTTAGTAACGCTATGGATGCTGATCAATACGTACTTTATATTCCGTATCAGAGTATAGCGCAAGTACAACTTGAAGATGAAGAAAAAATCGATCTAAGTAAAAGAGACAATTACTAAAATTAATGAAAAAGAAGAGACGTTAATTTGAGCTGCACCCCTAAAGTTGGACACTAAAATCCAACTTTAGGGTAGCACATCAATTCGTATCTTCTTTTTCATTTACAAATAAATATTCCTCTCGTATCGAGTAATTAAAGCGCTTTAAAAAGTTTCGATATTCTTTTAATGATTTACGTTTTCCAGGGTGACGCGGAATCGTTACTTTGTTATGACGTTTTAAAAATAGATAATAGCTCTCACATAGATGGTCTGTAAATCCAGTAAATAGTTGATGTTGATATCGTTTGTATAACGCATCATTGTGTTTTAATAAATGTTCAACTTCTTCATACATCTTAATAATTCGATTTACTTCTTTAATCAGTTGGTTGTTAATTTCTTCATCCATTTCTAAAAACTGGAACACTTCTTTATACATACTGCTAATTCCGCTTTTAATAATATCGATACAATAATCACAGTAACGCTTTACTTCGTCGCAGCTGCTTTCACGTTTCTTGCATTCTAAAATATCACATATCAATAATCGATCATTTAACGACTTCATCAATATGCCTCACTATTTTAAAAAATAATAAAATCCGGACAGATGCAGTCGTCCAACTGTTGTATTGTAATTAACATCGTAGTGACTAAATATAACATTCTCATTAAATATCTCTCCTCTTAATTTAAATGATTGTAAATTTAAATCGATTATAGCAGAGCGTATTTTAAATGTTATCGATTAATTTTAATCTATTCGTATACGAATATTGCTTAAGCTTTGCTTGATTTTCTCATTTGGATAATCTTTTAATAAGCATTTCATATACGTGAATTGATCATGTAGTAAGGGGTCCTTTGTATTCATGTATAACAACAGTCGTGAATACTCGATGTCTGTTTTTAAATACGTCGACTCGAATTGCTTTTGTAGCGCTGTTGCATTGTCTAACTCTCTTTTTACAAGATGAAACCATCCTTTACGGCAATAAATTGCTGCTAAGTTACCATAAACTCTTATGATATGTTTAAAGTTTTGTCGAGTAACAAGGACATTTTTGATAACATGATTCGCTTTTTTAAAATGTTGAAACGCTTCTCGTCCTAACTGTAACTCTATAATCCCTATCATTAAATGAACCTCTGCGAGTATCACGTCGATAGGATTGTATATTTCTAGCATTGATTTAGCTTCTTGTAACAAGTGGATTGCACGAACTAAATCGTCTGCTCTATAGCTTAAAAGTGCTTCATGGTATATACAATATGTATTTAAGTATGAATTTTTCTCACGTATGTAGCTTGGAATACCTTCAAGTACTTGTTTCATTTTAGTAAAATCTTTATGTTTTCTTGCGTCATCTAATTGCTTTCTCGGACTAATTAAATCGAGTTGCATGATGAATTCTTCTCTGTCGATATCTAACGTTTCTAACAAGGCAAAAAACTCTCGTACACTTCCCGTATCGTGTCCATTTTCAATGCGTGAAATTACCGTTTGGCTAATTGAACTCTCAAGAGATAAATCGCGCTGAGTCCATTTGAGTCGTTGTCGTTTATCTTTTAAATAGAACATCAATTCTTTCAACATTATTTTTACCTCATAAATATATTTGATATAAACATATCCTATAAATTATAAAAGTACAACTTATAACAGAGCGAGTTATCATATAGACGATTATGGTATCATTTAAGTACATAGATCAATAATAGGGGTTGAAATGATGACGCTATATACATTCCAAGACGAAAAATCGCTCGTTGATAAAATTACTGAATTAAAATTAAATTTTATTAAGACGCGCCAAATGACTGTAGTCAGTAATAAACGACCAACGAAAGAATTTAAACATAATACAGATGTTGAATTTGTAAAAGGTGATGGAACGATATGGGAAAGAACCGTTGGAGGGCTTTTTAACAAATCTCCAGAATCACTCATATCACGCCGCTTTAACCTAGATGGCGAGAGTTTAAATACGTATCATGAAGCACTTATAAACGGTGAGTTTATACTTATTATCAATGATGGTAAAAAAGAAGTCGAAATAGATGATGAAACAGATTTAAAGCCAAAATCTGAGGCGAATCACGTATTAGAAGATGAAGAATTTGTAGAAATACTGGATAGCTATGGGCTGAACTCTGAGCGTTCATTTATAGAAGGGAATAATAAAAAAACGAAGAGAGGATAATATCCTCTCTTCGTTTTTTATGGTTGCGGGTTTACATCTTTTGGAATCGGGTTTTCATATGGTTGTTTTTTTAGTTTTTCTTCGTGTTCTTCTTTCATTTCACTTAGAAGTGTTTCGTCATGAAGTACGTGAACTGCTGTATTTGCCATCACTCTCGCTGCTCTGTACATCCCTTTAAATGCATAACTTGATAGACCTTGCGCTGTCATTTGCCACGTATGAAGTGGTGTTCCAAATGCTGACGTTGCTGCAGATATTTGTGCAGTTGGAGTGACCCAACTTACATCTGCAACGTCTGTTGATCCGAGCATTACCTTGCCCGTTACAACGTAATCATGAACGACGTCACTTAATGGTTTTCCGATTACTTTTTCGCCATCTACAGCCGCACCAAAACTCTCATTGGCTTTAATTGCTCCTTCTTTTTCACTATCTGAAAGTGTATCGACAATTTTTTGAGCGAATTTGAGTTCTTCATCTGTAAAAGTAATTTCCGCTTCTTCTTTTTTAAGATAATCGTACATGACCGCTTCAAGTGCGCGGTTCGGTTCGTAGTCTGAACATGCTTTTTGAATTTCAAATGATGATTCTGTTTCTGTCATTAATGCAGCACCTTGAGCTATCTTTTTAACACGTTCAAATAATTCGCGTGTTTCTTTTAACGTTTCTGCACGGATTAAATACAACACTTCTGCGTCTGATTGAACGACGTTAGGAGAAGTTCCTCCTGTATTTAACACTGCGTAATGGACACGCGCCGTGTCACTCATATGTTCACGCATATAGTTAACGCCAACGTTCATAAGTTCTACAGCGTCTAACGCACTACGACCAAGTTCAGGAGATTGTGCAGCGTGTGCACTCGTACCTTTAAATTTAAACTTCACTTGATAGTTTGCGAGTGTTTTGTTCATCATTACAGCGTTAATTGGCGCTGGATGCCAACAAAATGCATAATCTAAATCATCAAATACGCCTTCACGACTCATAAATGTTTTACCAGATCCGCCTTCTTCTCCTGGCGTTCCGTAGTAAATTACAGTTCCTTCTAGATTATTAGCTTCGAGATATTCTTTTACAGCGATTGCTGCAGCAAGTGACCCGATACCGAGTAGGTTATGTCCACAACCGTGACCATTCCCTCCATCTTCAATAGGACTATGCTCAGCAATGCCTGGCTCTTGACTTAAACCAGATAATGCATCGAATTCTCCAAGAAAACCAATGACTGGTTTCCCAGAACCAAATTTTCCTAAAAATGCCGTATCGATATTTGCGACATTTTCTTCAACTTCGAATCCTTCATGTTTTAACGTTTCGATTAACTTTTTTGATGAATTATATTCTTGAAAGCGCGTCTCTGGATGTTCAAATATATACGTACTAACCTCGTTTAAAAATTTTGATTTTGACTCAATAATATCTTTTATAAATTCTTCATGTTTCATTAATTTCAAATCCTTCATTTTAACTCATTTAAAATATTAATAAATGTCGTAATCGCAACTTCTAGAACCGCTTCATCAACATCAAACGACGGATGATGGTGACCGTACTTTAAGTAGTATGGAAAAATTAAATACGTTGCTTTTCCATTATTTCCCTGAACAATATTTATAAATACTGCTGCGTCTTCTGATGCGTCCATAGAAACTTCGTCGACAATCGTTGTTACAGCATCGTTATTTACAGTCGCACTTTTCACAACATCGATCATCTCTTTAGAACATGTCGCACTCGGTGCAAATCCTTCAATCGTAATTTTACTCTCACAGCCGTACATCTTTGCACCGTTTTCGATAATCTCTTTTGCACGTTCAAACATATATTCATTTAACTGTGTCGTTTCTCCACGTGACTCACATTCGAGTTTTGCATAATCCGGTATAATATTTCTACCTTGTCCTGCTTGCAGTGTACCGACGTTTAGCCTTGTTGCACCTTCTCTATGTGGTGCGATCGTATTTAATGATAAAGCAATCGCTGATGCTGCGAGAAGTGCGTTGTTGCCGTCTTGCGGATTAGACCCCGCGTGAGATGACTGACCGAAAAGCTCAACGTTGAACTTTGTACTTGCTAAAAAGTTTGTCGCCGTCGCTCCTACTGTACCGACTTCTTCGCTGATTGTCCCGACGTGTCCACTTAAAAAGTAGTCCGCATCATCTAACCAACCTTTTTTAGCATAACTTGCCGCACCTCTAACGCCTTCTTCAGAGTTTTGAAATATAATTGTGTACTTTCCTGTTAACTCATCGATATGTTCGTCGATATACGTCGCTACACTAATTCCAATCGCTGCATGAGCGTCATGACCACAAGCATGCATCTCACCGTCATGTTTCGACTGAAATCCTTCTTTAAACGGAACGTGTTCAATCTCATTACTTTCCTTAATTGGTAACGCGTCGATATCAAATCGAAGGACCACATGAGGTCCTTTTTGATTTGTATCGATTGTCGCAACTACACCTGTTTTATACGGGTGTATTTTTTCTAGAAATGAAGACGGTACTCCGTAATCTAATGCACGTTGATATGTGTTTGCCATTACGTCATCACTCGGTAAACCGACTTGCGTGTCAATATCGAGTGCGTCGTCTCCAACATATAAATTAAAGTTTGTTTGAGACAGTCTTTCATAAATTAAGTATGTCGTAATATACTCTGTAAATCCAACTTCTGGAACTTGATGTAGTAACCTACGATTTTCTTTTGCATACTTAATTAGCTCGTCCATAAATATCCCTTCTATCCTCTAGATTCTAATAACGTATATGCACCTGGTCCGAGTGGCAGGCCTGTATAGTAGAACACTAATAGTAATATGATCCATGCAAATAAGAATGAGAATGCGTATGGAATCATTAATGACATATATGTTCCAATATTTGAATTTTTATCGTAACGTCTCATAAATGAAATAATAACAATCATTAAAGGATACAGTGGTGTTACGATGTTCATACTAGAGTCTGCGATTCTGTATGCTGCTTGTACAAATGCTGGGTCATAACCGAGTTGCATAAACATCGGTATAAATACCGGTGCTTCTAATGCCCATTTTGCTGATCCTGAAGTAATTAAGAAGTTTAATAAACCAGTAAATATGACATATAGAATAATTAGCGGAATACCTGTGAATTGGATACTTTCAAAGAATGCTGCACCGTTTACTGCTAACCAAATTGCTAAGTTAGACCAGTTAAAGTACGCGATGAACTGAGCAATCGCAAACACTAATACGATATAAGGTGCCATATCTTTTATCGCTTCCGCCATTTTATTAGTGACATCTGTTGAAGTCTTTAACACTTTTGTCGTAAAGCCAAACGTCACACCAACAATCATGAACCATACTAAAATAACAGGTACAATTCCTTTTAATAATGGAGAATTTAAAAATCCACCGTCTTCTCCTGCTAAATATGAGTTTGGTAAGAAGAATCCACCAACGATAAGTCCCCAATAAATCACTGATGCGATTACCGCTAATAGTACACCACGTCCACCATTTTGGACTTCAGTTTCTTCTTCATCTTCTACTGCACCTTCATATGTACCGAGTCTTGGCTCTATGAATCTCGTCGTAATTAACCCACCGATAATCGTTAACATAAATACTGATACTACGTTAAAGAAGTAGTTATCTAATGGAGTCACTACAAATTCTGGATCAATAATTCTCGCCGCTTCTGTAGAAATACCAGAAAGTAATACGTCTGTACCCGCGACTAATAAGTTCGCTGTAAATCCGGCACCTGCACCCGCGAAACCTGCTGCAAGACCAGCAAGTGGGTGACGTCCAACTTTATAAAATACGAGCGCTGCGAGTGGCGGAATGATAACTGCGGAAGCATCTGAAGCAATGTTCCCCATAATACCAACAAACACAACTGTATACGTAAGTATAAATGGTGGTGCTTTAAGTAAAGTTTTTCTAATTACATAATCAAAAAATCCTACTTTTTCTACAAGTCCAACACCGAGCATCATCGCTAAAACAAGACCAAGTGGTGCGAATCCTGTAAAGTTCGTCACTGTCTCAGTTAATATAAATTCAATACCCTCACGTGACAGTAAACTTTTAACTTCAACAACTTCACCTGTTGAAGGGTGTACTGTTGATGCACCAAGACTTGTTGCAATAACTGATATAACAACTATTAAGACTGCAAATATTAAAAATAGTACAAAGGGATCCGGTAAACGTGATCCAATTTTTTCAATCACGTCTAACGTTCTTTGAAATAGACTTTTCTTCGTGTTTTCCATGGAATACACCTCCACTTATAGTTATAGTAATCATAAAATATTTTTAGCCTATAAAGCAATCGTTTTCAAAATAAAACAGAAAAAAATACCCTCGCTGTAACCTCTAGTACAGTGAGGGTGTTAAGATTAAGCTTCTTCTTTAATGAAAGGAAGTAATCCCATGTGACGTGCACGTTTAATTGCAGTTGTTAACTGACGTTGATACTTCGCTGAAGTACCTGTAACACGTCTTGGTAAAATTTTACCACGTTCTGAAATGAATTTTTTCAGAAGATCTACTTCTTTATAGTCGATGTGCGTAATTCCGTTTGCAGTAAAGTAGCAAACTTTTCTACGACGACGACCGCCTCTTCTTGGACCTGCCATAGTAATCCTCCTCTTGATTATAGATTCACTATCGATGTGTGTGATCGATATTCGTATCTATAACTACATATTCAAAACGTGTATAGTAGTGTGTTTTTATGTGCTTTACTATTATATAGTGTTTAATTTTTAATGTCAATTTTCTTTTACGCGGATAAATAGCATCATTACAAAACTAATTGTAATAATGGAAATCACCCACATCCAAGCGAGTGTCATGTTACCAGATTGAATCGCTGAGTATACTGCTGTAGGTAACGTCTGTGTTTTACCAGGGATATTACCTGCAAACATTAACGTCGCTCCGAATTCACCGAGTGCACGTGCGAAACTTAACATCGCACCTGTAATGAGTAAATTTTTTGACAGCGGGATAATTATTTTAAAAAATATACGTGCTTCTGAATTCCCATCAACACGTGCCGCTTCAATAATATGTTGGTCGATTGATAAAAAACCATTTTTCGCCGATTGATACATTAAAGGGAATGCAACAACCGTACTCGCGATAATTGCTGCATATATCGTAAAGAGTACTCCGTGATCAAAAATCATATATATCAGCTGACCGATATACGACTTTTTACCAAATACGATAATGAGTATAAATCCAACTACTGTTGGTGGAAGTACAATTGGCAACATGAGTATCGTTTCTAAAACGACTTTACCTTTAAATTGATACTTCGTCATGAGACGCGCTGCAAGTACACCAAATATAAATGCAAGTATAAGTGCAACTGACGCCACTTTTAGCGATAAAATTACCGGGGTCCAAAAGGCCATATCAGTAATATTCATATAAACCCTACTCTACAGTAAAACCGTACTTTTTAAAGATATCTAATACAGCGTCACTATTTAAGAAATTATAAAATTCCTTTACTGATTCAGACTCACTTAGTGTCCCAATCGGATAAATGATCGGTTTATGTGTGTCGCTACCAAATTCATCGACGATATCGACGTTGTCTTTTTCAGTTTCAGCATCTGTTTCATAAACAACCCCAGCGTCTACTTCACCTTGAGCAACGTAAGTGAGTACTGCACGTACATCACTTGCATATATAAATTTACTCTCTAATTCATCAAACAAATTAAGAGATGTGAACGCTTCTTTTGCATACTTTCCTGCTGGTACTGTTTCTACCTCACCAATTGCGATTTGTGATACGTATTTTAAATCATCAATTGAATTTACAGTACCGTCTTCAGGACGAATTAAAACGAGTTTGTTTTCAAGGTAATCTTTCTTTTCAAAAATTAACCCTTCGTCATCGACTTGTTTAAAATCATCTTGTGACGCTGAAATAAATAGATCAGCTGGTGCACCTTTTAAAATCTGTTCACGTAACGCGCCTGAACCACCATAGTTGACATCGATTTTTACGTCACTTTCTTTGTTGTACTCTTCGATTACTTCATTTAGCGCATCTTGTAAACTTGCTGCTGCAGATACTGTAATCGTTTCTGCTTTTGTCTCTTTTTTACTTTCTTGTTTTGAATCATTACTACAAGCAGTTAATACTAATACAAAAATAAGTGAGATTAAGAATAGTATTCTTTTCATTTAAATAATATACCCATACTCAGAGAATACATCTAAACTATCGTTTGATAATAGGTAACTATAAACAGTTCGTGTGCTACTCTCGAGCTCTTCCTTTTTTATAATTCCTACTTTGTAGATATACGGTTCAACAATGTTACGTGGTAATCGTTTCAGGACATGATAATCTTCATCTGCTTCAACTTCTGATAGATATAAGACTCCAACAGATGCATTGTTATTTGCAATGTCTTGTTTTACATCGTCTACACTATCGCCGAGAATTAGATTGTCTGTCGTGCTTACATCTTTAAATTCATCGTCTTCAAATACTTTTTTGCTCAACTCACCCTCTTCATAAAGCTCAGGGTTTAAGATAGCAATACGCGTATCTTCATCGATATCTGATGTCTTTTGAATATCTGGTGAATCTACTTTTGTAAATAATACAAGCTCATCCATCATGCCAACACCAGTGTCTTTATGTTCGATTAATTTTTCATCAATCATTTCATTTACAATATCTTCTGTTGTAAATACAATTGCATTTTTATCATTATTGATTGTTTCATCGATCATTTCATCATTTTTTAAATATTTAACGTCGAGAATGATGTCTTCATGACTTTCTTGGAAGTTTTTCGCAATTTCCTCAAATGGTTCTTGTAAGTTTTCACGTACATATATCGTTACAACTTCTGGTTCTATCGTTTTTACTTTTTCTTCTTCTTTTTCTTCTACCGTTTTGTCTTTACTCGGTGGCTCCTCTTTATTTGAAGATGAATTATTTTGACATGCGACCAATACAAATGTCACCGACATAAGTACAAATAGTATGATCGACTGTCTTTTATTTATAAAACTCATAACTAAACTCCTTAAAAAATAGCATTAAACACACTATATAAATATTTTAAAATAACTTATGTAAAAAAATAAACCGAGACGATTGTCTCGGTTTGCACACACCGAAATCCACACATTGATTTCAGTTTTAACACTACTAATACACATACAATTCGTAGTTATAAAATTAAATTCTCTATGTTAGAACGGTAAATCGTCTTCACTAATGTCTACGTTTCCTGTAGAATTCGCAAATGGATTCTCAGGTGGACGTGAACCGTAAGATTGATTTCCGCTGTTATACGGCTCAGAATAACTTTCTGCCGCATGACTTGCCTGATTACTGCTGTTTTGTCGATTTTTCGGTTCTAAGAACTGAACACTGTCACATACTACTTCTGTAACATATACTCTTTGGCCTTCTTTGTTTTCGTAGCTACGTGATTGGAGTCTTCCATCAACGCCTACTAAACTACCTTTTTGAACGTAGTTTTTAACGTTTTCTGCTTGTTTTCTAAATACAACACAGTTGATAAAGTCAGCACCGCGTTCTCCGTTTCTGTCAGTAAATGGTCTGTTGACTGCTAAGGTAAAGTTACCTACTTGTACACCACTTTGACCAGCGCGGAGTTCAGGATCTCTTGTGAGACGGCCAACTAAAACGACACGATTCAGCATGTAATCATCTCCATTTTCTATTCATTACTTTTCTTCGCGTTCTTCGTCGCGAACTACGATGTGACGAATGATGTCGTTACTGATTTTAGCAAGACGGTCAAATTCGTCAACTGCTTTTGAATCTTCTGCATCTAATTTAACAATTTGGTATAAACCGTCTTTGTAGTCTTCGATTTCGTAAGCTAAACGACGTTTACCCCACTCTTTAGATTCGATGATTTCAGCACCGTTAGAAGTAAGCACTTCGTCAAAACGCTCAACGAGTTGTTTTACTGCGTCTTCTTCTAAATCCGGACGTACGATATATAAAATCTCGTATGCTCTTTTCATCTTTACACCTCCTTATGGACTTTGCGGCCAAAACATTCGTTTTGGCAAGGAATAATTTTCATTACTCACAATCAGATATTATACCAGTTTGGTTTACGAAATACAATTGTTAATGTAACTATTCCTTAATTTTTAAACGTTAAATCTAAAATGCACGACGTCTCCATCCTGCATAATATAATCTTTTCCTTCTAATCGTGATTTACCCGCTTCTTTTACAGCCGCTTCACTTCCTAGTTCTACGAGATCATCGTAACTCATTACTTCCGCACGGATAAATCCTTTTTGGAAATCTGTATGGATGATCCCAGCACATTCTGGTGCAGTCATTCCTTTTTTAAACGTCCATGCGCGTACTTCTTGAACGCCCGCTGTGAAGTATGTCGCAAGTCCTAATAAGTCGTATGTTTGACGAATTAATTTATCAAGTCCTGATTCTTCAAGTCCGAGTGCTTCTAAAAATTCGTTTTTATCTTCATCGTCGAGTACTGCCATTTCTTCTTCGACACGCGCAGATACTGGTACAACTTGTGCATCTTCCGCTTTTGCGTAATCGATGATTTTCTTTAAATATTCGTTTTTTTCTAAATCAGCTAATTCATCTTCAGCAACGTTTGCCACGTATATAATTGGCTTTTGTGTTAAGAAGTTTAAATGTTTTACAACTGCTTTTTCTTCAGCTGTCAGTGAAACTGAGCGTACTGGTTTGTTTTCTTCAAGTGCGACTTTAATTTTAGTTAATACATCTGTTTCAAACATTGCGTCCTTATCTTTTTGACGCGCCATTTTTTCAACACGTGGTAAGCGTCTTTCGATACTTTCTAAGTCTGCAAAAATTAACTCCATATTAATTACTTCGATGTCATCAATTGGATCGACTCTACCTGAAACGTGTGTAATGTTGTCGTCATCGAATGCACGAACAACCTGACAAATTGCGTCTACCTCACGGATGTGAGATAAGAATTTGTTACCTAAACCTTCCCCTT
>NZ_KV820777.1:6292-30139 GCF_001815515.1 Nosocomiicoccus sp. HMSC059G07 | reverse complement strand
GATCGACTCTACCTGAAACGTGTGTAATGTTGTCATCATCGAATGCACGAACGACCTGACAAATTGCATCTACTTCACGGATATGAGATAAGAATTTGTTACCTAAACCTTCCCCTTTTGAAGCACCTTTTACGATACCTGCGATATCTGTAAATTCAAATGCTGTTGGGACTGTCTTTTTAGGTACGACGATTTCAGTTAACTTATCAAGTCTTTCATCTGGTACATCAACGATTCCGACGTTTGGGTCGATTGTTGCGAATGGATAGTTCGCAGCAAGTGCTCCTGCCTTAGTAATTGCGTTAAATAAAGTAGATTTACCAACGTTTGGTAATCCGACGATTCCTGCTGTTAATGCCATTATTTTCTCTCCTCAAATTAAAATTGTTTGACATGCTTTATACGTTTTATAAACTCTGGTCTCGGTAACATAATCGTACGATCACACGCTGTACATTTGATTTTGATATCTGCACCAAGACGCGTGACTTTAAATTCATTATTTCCACATGGATGTGGTTTTTTCATCTCAACAATACTGCCAAGCTGGAATTCTTTACTCATATATTAACCTCTTTACTTCTTTTCTTCATTAAATTCCACAGATGGAACACCGAGAATAATTTCATTGTTTTTAAGAAGTGTTTGAATATTTTTACGATAATCACGTAGCACCTGGAATTGTTCCATTGGACGCGTAATAAACATGATTCTATATTGTAATTGACCACTAATGAAATCTTGAACACCGAGTAATTGTGGTGGTTCTACGATACTTTCATTTTTCTGCCAATTTTCTTCAACATATACACTTAATAATCTCTCAACTCGACTAATATCTGTGTCAATCGGTAAGTAAAACTCTAAGAACGCAATCGAATTTTCTTTAGAAAAATTCACAACTTCTCCTATTGTACCATTTGGCACCATATACATTTCAGAGTTATAACCTAAAACTTTCGAACTTCTCAGTCCGAGATATACGACTTGTCCTTCTGCAATTGGTGATCCTTGATTAGTAAATTTAACAAAGTCACCTTTGTCGAACTGATTTTCTAAAATGATAAAGAACCCAGTAATCATATCTTTAACTAAACTTTGTGCACCAAAACCGATTGCTAAACCAGCAATCCCTGCCCCAGCGAGTAGTGTTCCAACAGGTATGTTAAATATTTCTAATATTGTCACGACAATAACGAACCATCCAAATACCGTCACGCTATTTTGTAACATACTTAGAAGTGTTTTATTACGCTTTAAACTAATTTGTGCTTTACCAGGACGTAGCGATATTTTTTTTAGTAAGAAATTTTCGATAATCCGATTGACAATTTTTATAATAATCATCCCTAAAATGACTATAAAAATTGACCATAATACACGTTCTCCAACGTTAACCCATAGTTCTACAGATGTGATTTTTTTCCATATCGTATCTAAAAAACTCGTATCTAATGGTGTATCAATTGCTTCGACTGCCATCAACGTTAGCCATTTTAGAATCATTTAATCCTCTCCTATTTCACTCAGTAATGTGACGAGTCGCTTATACTCTTCAACACTCGTAAAAGATAAAACAATTTGTCCCTTTTTGCCGACTTGTTTAATATCGACATCCGTACCTAACCGTCGTTTTAAGGACTGTTCCACACGTGCGATTGGTGCGGGTTTTTCGACATATTTCTTTTCTGTTTTTTTAGTCGCTTCGAATTTACGTACAAAACGTTCTGTCTCACGAACATTCCACTTTTCATCGACAATTCGTTTAGCGATTTCTTCAATATGTAACTGATTTTTTAAACTGAGTAATGTTCGTCCGTGTGCTGTTGTTAGTTTACCATCTTGTATAAGTTGTATTACTGAATGAGGTAAATTTAATAAACGAATCATGTTCGCGATATATGATCTCGATTTACCAAGCTTTTTAGCCGTTTCTGATTGATTGAGATTCAACGTTTCCATATATTTTTTGTAACTCATCGCTTCCTCAAATGGATCTAAATCTTCACGTTGTAAGTTTTCAATTATCGCATATGTCATCATTTCTTCATCTGACATTTCTTTGACAATCGCATCGATAGTTTCTAAGTTTAACGCTTTAAACGCACGCCATCTTCTCTCTCCAGCAATTAACGTATACCCGATAACAGTTTGACGCACAATAATCGGTTGAAGTAGTCCGTTTTCTTGTATAGAAACTTTTAATGCATTTAACTCTTTTTCGTCAAAATGCAGTCTCGGCTGATATGGATTCGGTTTGATGTCAGAAACACGAATACTTTCTATACGACTCATTTCTGCATCTCTCCTACTTTTTAATTTTTATATTAATGATATACGTATCTTCATCTTCTGTTTTTTCACATAACACTTCATGACCGTGACGTTTAATTTTTTGAATTTCATTATCTAAATCATTCATGAGAAATGTCATGTCATCATTAAAGTTAATTTGCGTTTCTTTTTGTTTCAAACGGTTTTTAACGAGCTGCTCGGTATCTTTAACGGTTAAATCTTTGTCTTTTACTTTTTCTAACACTTCGTACTGCATAGCGTTATCTAAAGAAAGCATTGCCCTCGCGTGTCTTTCACTTATATCATTATTTTGTAACGCCGTTATAACGGGTGATGATAGCTTTAATAATCGTAATTTATTCGCGATAAAGGACTGACTTTTTCCAAGTGAATGCGCGAGATCCTTTTGTGTAATGTCATCCATAGATAATAAGTCTTTATATGCAAGTGCTTCTTCGTAAGGAGATAAGTCTTCACGTTGAATATTTTCAATAATCGCTATAACTGCTGCTTCTTGATCTGTAAAATAGCGAATAATCGATTCGACATTTTCAAAATGTAATGATTTTATTGCTCTAAAACGGCGTTCGCCTGCGATAATTTCATACATACCTTCTTCGATTGGTCGTAACGTAATCGGTTGAAGTAGACCATGAACTTCAATAGAATCGGCAAGTTCTTTGATCGATTTGTTATCAAATACTTTTCTCGGCTGGAATCTGTTCGGTACGATTTTTTCAACCGGTATTTTTTCAATCTTATCTTCAACGTGACGATCCGTTTTATCGAGTAGATTAAATAACTTTGAAAATGGCTTTTTCAACGTGATTCCTCCTTTACTTTACTAATGGTTTTTTATTCGGTGTACCTGGTTTTCTCGGGAAATCTCTCGGAGTTTTTCGTTTTTTATCGAATTCGATAATATAACGCTCGCTATTTTCATGTGGTAATGATAACGAGAACACTTGACTCAATTCTCCACCAAGTAATTCTAAAGCAAATTCCGCTTCTCTTAATTCTTCTTCTGCCTTTTGACCTTTTAATACGATTAAACGCCCACCTGTACGAACGAGTGGTAAACATAATTCTAGTAATACATTTAAGCGTGCAACTGCACGTGCTGTTACGATATCAAACATATGTCGTTGACCATGTTGACCGAATGTTTCTGCACGGTCATGTACTAATGTAATTTTATCTAATTTTAAGTTTGCTGTTAATTCATTTAAAAAAGTAATACGCTTTTTTAATGAATCGACGATCGTTATTTTTAAATCTGGACGAATGATTTTCATCGGTAATGAGGGGAACCCTGCACCTGCACCAACATCACAAATTGATGTACCTTCTTCGATATCTAAGAAAAATAACGGCGTAATTGAGTCATAGAAATGTTTTTCATACACTTCTTCTTCATCTGTAATTGCTGTTAAATTCATTTTTTCGTTCCATTCGACTAACATTTTAAAGTATATATCGAATTGTTCGAGCTGATAATCTGTCACTTCAATACCTTCGTCTTTTAAATAACTTATAAACTCTTCTCTTGTCATCATTATCCCTCTGAATTTAAGAAAAAAGGCTTAAATAAGCCTTTAATCTTGTATTTTCGCTATTTTCCCTTGTTCGATATAAACGAGTAAGATAGAAATATCTGCTGGGTTAACGCCAGAAATTCTAGACGCTTGTGCGAGATCTAACGGTCTTACTTCTTTTAACTTATCGCGCGCTTCTGACGCAAGTGAATGAATTTGATCGTAGTCGATATTATCTGGAATACGTTTACTTTCCATACGCTTCATTTTTTCAACTTGCGTTAAAGATTTTTTAATATAGCCATCGTATTTAATTTGAATTTCAATTTGTTCTTTCTCTTCAGGTGAAAGTACGGATTCTTCGTTTAGAATTTCCATAATATCATCGTAATTCATTTCTGGACGACGCAGTAAATCTCTAGCGAGAATGCCGTCTTTTAATCGAGATCCACCTTTATTTTCAATAATAGACTGCGTATGTTCATTTGGTTTAATACGAATCGATTCGAGTCTTTCAAGTTCATTTTCAATTCTTGCTTTTTTACTTTGGAATCTCTCATAACGCTCTTCTGATATAAGTCCTTCACGATATCCAATATCAGTTAATCGTAAATCTGCATTGTCGTGACGTAAAATTAAACGGTGTTCTGCACGAGACGTTAATAATCTATATGGTTCCTCTGTTCCTTTTGTTACTAGGTCATCGATTAACACACCGATATACGCATCTGTACGACTTAAAATTAATGGTTCTTTACCAAGTAATTTGTTTGCTGCGTTAATACCCGCGATAATACCTTGTGCAGCCGCTTCCTCATAACCACTTGTTCCATTAATTTGTCCTGCTGTAAATAAATTTTCTATTTTTTTAGTTTCAAGTGTTGGCCATAATTGTGTCGGTACGACCGCATCGTATTCAATTGCGTAACCTGTACGCATCATACGTGCATTTTTAAGTCCATGAATTGTCTTTAACATTTCTTGTTGTACATGTTCTGGCATACTCGTAGATAACCCTTGTACATAGACTTCTTTTGTATGTCTACCTTCAGGCTCTAAGAATATTTGGTGACGTGGTTTATCGTTGAATCGGACGATTTTATCTTCGATAGATGGACAATATCTCGGCCCTGTACCTTCGATAAGTCCAGAATACATTGCTGAAAGATGTAAGTTATCGTTTATAATTTCGTGTGTAAATTCATTCGTGTGAGTCAGCCAACATGGGAGTTGATTCATATTAAATTCTGTTGTGTCATAACTAAATGCACGTGGTACATCGTCACCAGGTTGAATTTCAGTTTCCTCGTAATCGATTGAGTCTGAATTCACGCGTGGCGGTGTACCTGTTTTAAAACGAACGATTTCAAATCCTAGTTCTTTTAATTGATCTGCAAGTTTTAATGAAGGCATTTGATGGTTTGGTCCTGAAGAATATTTTAAGTTTCCTAAAATAATTTCTCCACGTAAAAATGTACCTGTCGTGATAATCACTGCATCACTATAATATTCAGTGTTAATATTAGTGCGGACACCTTTTACGACATCATCTTCGATAATTAAAGCATCGACCATCGCTTGAAGGATATCTAGATTTTCTTCATCTTCTAATACTTGCTTCATCACTTTTTGATAATCTAATTTATCTGCTTGTGCGCGTAATGCACGAACTGCAGGTCCTTTACCCGTATTTAACATACGCATTTGAATATTTGTTTTATCGACAACTTTTGCCATTTCTCCGCCAAGAGCATCCACTTCTCTTACGACGATACCTTTAGCTGGACCCCCTACTGACGGGTTGCATGGCATAAACGCAATATTATCTAGGTTGATTGTCAGCATTAAAGTTTTTAACCCTTTACGAGCCGTTGCAAGTCCCGCTTCAATACCCGCATGTCCTGCACCGACGACGATACAATCGTATTTATTATGCTCCATAATTTTTCCTCCTATTTTCCTAAACAGAATTGACTAAATAGCTGATCAATCAATTCTTCTGAAACATCTTGACCAATTACTTCTCCGAGTAATTGCCACGTTTTTACTAAATCTATTTGGATCATATCTACTGGAATATCCATTTCAGCAGCTTCGATCGCATCAATAATACTTCTATGCGCTTGTTCTAGTAGATGAATATGACGATTATTTGATACGTAAGTTGAATCTTGTATCGAAATACCACCACTAAAGAATAACTCTTTAATACTTTCTTCTAAATCTTTAATCCCTGTGCCCTCTGTAACAGAAGTTAACACGACAGGAAAATCATAATCTGATTTTAAAGTATCGATATCAATTGTACCTTCTAAATCTGTCTTGTTGACGATAATGATGACGTTACGCTCTTTTAAATTGTTTAATATATCTTTATCTTCTTCTGAAAAACCAGTCGTATGATCTAATAGATAAAGTATTAATTCTGCATTTTGTAACGCTTCACGTGAACGTTCGACACCGATTTTCTCAACGATATCTTCTGTTTCACGAATGCCTGCAGTGTCTGTGAGTTTTAACGGAATACCATTGACGTTGACGTATTCCTCTAAAATATCTCGCGTTGTTCCTGCGATATCAGTAACGATTGCACGGTTATCTTGAATGAGATAGTTTAATAAAGAACTTTTACCAACGTTTGGTTTTCCGACGATTACTGTATTTAATCCTTCACGTAAAATACGTCCTTCACGTGATGATTTTAATAGGTCCTCGATTTCTGTTTTAATCGTGCGCGATGCTTCGAGTAATTGACGCGTCGTTGCTTCTTCGACATCATCATACTCTGGATAATCGATATTAACCTCAACTTGAGCAAGTACGACTAATATTTCTTGTCGTAAATGTTCAATATACTCTTTTAAGCGTCCTTGCATTTGTTGGTTCGCAATTTTAGACGCGTCATCTGTCTTTGATCGTATGAAATCCATAATTCCTTCTGCTTGAGATAAATCAATACGTCCATTTAAAAATGCACGTTTTGTAAACTCTCCCGGCTCTGCCATTTCAGCGCCATTTTGTAATGTTAACTGAAGGATATGATTTATTGTATGAATACCACCGTGGCAGTTAATTTCAACGATATCTTCACGTGTATATGTTTTTGGTGCACGCATAACGGCTACCATTACTTCTTCGATTACTTCGTTCGTTTTTGGATCGACGATATGACCGTAATTGATCGTATGAGAGTCTACTTCCTTTAAACTCTTTTTACCTTTATATAGTCGGTCTGCGATGTCGATTGCTTCATCTCCTGAAAGTCTGACAATTGCGATGGCTCCTTCACCAACCGGTGTTGATATACTCGAAATTGTGTCAAATTTCATTGGATTATCCCTCTATTCTCTTTCAATAACAATATGACGATTTGGTTCTTTACCAGCTGAGTAAGTTTTGATGTTTGTAACGTTATAAAGAGCGTTATGAATGATCTTTCTTTCATATGCTGGCATCGGTTCTAAGTGTACTGGTAGGTTTGTACGTACTGCTTTTTTCGACATATTAATCGCAAGATTTTCAAGTATTTCTTCGCGTTTTTCGCGATAGTTTTCTGTATCGATAATAATTCTTCCGTAACCTTTATATATTCTATTGAAGTAATGCTGGCCAATTTCACTTAACGCATTTAATGTCGATCCACGTTTACCGATGACTTTTGCCGCTTTATCTGCAAATACGTTAATCATTACTGTACGATCGTCGACTGTATAATCTGTATAGTTAGAAATACCCATTTCATTAACAACAGACTGAATATAATTCGCTGTACTTTCGACTGCTTCATCGAACGTAAATTTCGGAGTTTGTACATCAGTCTCTTCATATGAATCGTCTAATTGCTCTTCGTGTTGTTCAACAGTATCTTCTTTCATACCTACAACTTCTTCGACAGTATCTAATTGATTAACGTCTGTCTCTTCTTCTACAACTTCTTGTTCAATAACCTCTAATTCTGTAGTTTCTTCTATAGAATCTTCCAGGTGCCTCATTTGAACTGCTTCAATTGTATTTAATTGTTTTAACTCCGGATTAATAATCGTAAGTTTAACTTCAGCTTCTTTTTTCATTAAACCTAAGAAACCTTTAGAACCTTGTTGTAGTACGTCAATACTGATGTCTGACTCTTCGACATTTAAATCGTTTAAACCTTTTTGCAACGCGTCTTCTACAGTTTCACCTCTGTAAACTTTATACATGTGTCTATCCTCCATTATTTTATGCATTTTGCGATTCGCAAAACGTGTAATAAAGACTTTTCAATGTCGTGATAGTCCATATCTTTAACAGGCTGTCTTGCAATCACAATGTATTCTGTTGTTTTAAGTGTGTCTTTATGTTGAGTGAAAAATGCGCGGATTCGACGTTTAATTTGATTTCTTTTTACGGCATTGCCTAATTTTTTCGAAACACTGATACCAAGTCTAAAATGTGTTTCATCAGACTTTTCTTTCGTATAAATAACGAATTGTCGATTCGCAACAGACTTACCTTTTTTAAAGACATACTGAAAATCTTTTTGTTTTTTAATACGATACTCTTTTTTCATACAACTGTACCTCTTTATGATTACATATTATACAAAATATAGACATGATATGACACTTTATGAATTGACACAAAAAAAGATCACCTATGACTAGATGATCTTCATATTATGCAGATAATACTTTTCTACCTTTTCTTCTGCGACGCGCAAGTACTTTACGTCCATTTTTAGTACTCATTCTCGCACGGAATCCGTGTACTTTTGAACGCTTGCGTTTATTTGGTTGATACGTACGTTTAGGCATAACTACACCTCCATGTAATCCAATGCTATATGAATTTTTCTGTCAATAATTTTAGCAACTACTACATAATAACAGAATCCAAATACCATTTCAATTATTTTTTTGGCATTATTACGTATTCTAACAGATTAAATTAGATGTTTTCTTCATAAAAATGTGGATAACTTTTCAATGAATTTTAGTTTTCCACCACATTGTGCATAACTTATAAACAAAATAACACACATTTAATTATTTATGTGGATAACTTGTGGATTTGTGGATACTTTTGTTGGATCATTGATATATTAACGTTTATCTATTATAATTTTTATTGAATTCTATGTGAATAACTAAAAACATAAGTGTTTTATCCACATTTGTGGAAAGGTTGTGGATAACTTTTATCACCATTGTTTATATATTTATCCACAGTATGTGAATTAACTTAAAAGTGAGGTTAAATTTATGGATGGTTTAGGAGAAATTTGGAAAAAGATTTTAGATGAAATCGAACAAAATGTGTCTAGTGCAAGTTTTGGTGTTTGGTTCGCAGACTTAAAATTAGTAGAACTTTCTCAAGAAAATGCAGTGATTGAATCAAGTTCAGAATTCAATCGTAACTGGCTAGAAGAGCATTATAAAGATCTCATTGCAGAATCTATTTTTAAAGTAGTCGGTGAATCGCCTGAGATTACACTCATTGTCGCTGGTGAAGAATCAGTAAATTCATCTATAGTTAAAGATGAAAAACCAGTTGAACCTACTGAAGAACGTGTATTTAATATTAACGAAGAAAACACATTCGATACATTTGTTATTGGAAATGGAAATCGATTTGCACATGCTGCTTCACTCGCAGTCGCTGAAGCACCTGCAAAAGCATATAACCCACTATTTATATATGGTGGTGTTGGATTAGGGAAAACCCATTTAATGCACGCAATCGGTAACTATATTCAAAAAACACGTCCAGATGCTAAAGTCGCATACCTATCAAGCGAACGTTTTACGAATGATTTTATCAACTCGATTCGTGATAACAAACCTGAAGCATTTAGAAATAAATATCGAAATATTGATGTCTTATTAATCGATGACATTCAATTTTTAGCAGGAAAAGAGCAAACACAAGAAGAGTTCTTCCATACATTTAACGCACTTCATGATGAAGATAAACAAATCGTAATTACAAGTGATCGTACGCCAAAAGAAATCCCTACATTAGAAGATAGATTACGATCACGATTTGGTTGGGGGTTAATTACAGATATTACTCCACCTGACCTTGAAACGAGAATTGCAATATTAAAGAAAAAATGTGAAGAAGCAAACGTCGTCATTCCAAAAGAATCGATGCTGTACATCGCAAATCAAATTGATACGAATATTCGTGAACTAGAAGGTGCCTTAACACGAGTCGCAGCATACGCAAAACTAACAAATCAAGAAATGTCTCCAGAAGTTGTTGCGGAAGCTCTAAAAGATATTGTCAAAGAGCCAAAACAAAGAAAAATTAGTATAGAAGACATACAAGCAGTTGTCGCTGAACATTACAGCATTAAAATAGATGATTTTAGTTCTAAAAAAAGAACGCGCTCTATCGCATTTCCACGACACGTCGCAATGTATTTATCGCGTGAACTCACAGATAACTCTTTACCAAAAATTGGAGAGATTTTTGGCGGTAGAGATCATACGACGGTTATTCATGCGCACGAAAAAATTTCTAAATTACTACAAACTGACGAAGAATTCGTAGAGGAATTAAAAGAAATCGAAAATAAACTCGGTTAATATTATGTGAGTAATGTGGATAAATGGTACACTAATATCAACAGTTTATACACATGTGAATAACTTTGATATATCAACGTGTTTTCCACTTATCCACATATTCACAGTGCCTACTACGACTTTTACTATTTTTATATATAATATATAGAATAAAAGGAGTTATCATATGCAAATACAAATTCAACGTGCTTATTTCACAGAACAACTAAACGACGTATTAAAAGCAATATCAAATCGTACAACTCTTCCTATTTTGTCAGGAATTAAAATAGAAGTATCTTCTGACAAATTAGTACTAATAGGGAGTAACGGAGAGATTTCAATCGAAATCACAATTCCAACAGAAGTAGATAACGAAGAAATTTTAACAGTTACTGAACCTGGTGAAGCAGTCTTACCTGCAAGATTTTTCACAGATATCGTTAAAAAATTAGATGGAGATTACGTCCAATTAAAATCAACAGATCAATTTGGAATTCAAGTGAGTGGCGGTAAATCTAATTTCGTCATTAGTGGATCAAATCCAGATCACTACCCACTACTTCCTGAAGTGAATAACGAAGAAAGTATTAAAATCGCAGCATCTGTTTTAAAAACGATTATTAACGAGACAAACTTTGCAGTATCAAGTTCAGAAACTCGCCCAGTTTTAACAGGTGTTAACTGGCAATTCTTTGATGAGTCACTGCATTTTACAGCGACAGATTCACATAGACTTGCGCTACGTAAGTTAAATGACAAAGAAAACTCTATCGAAATTAGTAATGCGATTATTCCTGGTAAAGCATTACACGAACTAAATAAAATTATCGAAGATAGTGAAGAAGATGTGGAAATTAACTTCTCACAAAACCAAGTATTATTTAAATACGGTCATTTAAGATTTATCTCTCGTTTACTAGAAGGAAATTATCCTGACACGTCAAGATTGTTCCCAGAAAACTTCGAGACAAAGTTAGTAATCAATAATAATGAATTTTTAAAAGCGATTGACCGAGTGTCATTACTTGCACTTGAGGGTGGAAATAGCGCGATTAAAATGACAATCGACAATAGTCGTGTTCTTTTATCGTCAAATAGTCCAGAAATTGGAAACGTAGAAGAAGAAGTCGGTGCACTAAATTTAGAAGGTGAACCGCTACAAATTTCATTCAACTCAAGATATATGATGGACGCGCTACGTGCAATCCCTGAAGAAGAAGTCTCAATTGAGTTCTTTGGAACGATGAAACCATTTACGATTCAATCAAGTACATCAAACGATGTTGTTCAATTAATTTTACCAATTAGAACTTACTAAATTTATAAGCTATATGCCTCATGTTTTAAAATATGAGCATATAGCTTTTTTAATTGTTATTAAGTAGGTGGAGTACAAAATAATATAAAAGCCCTCTATGACCCTTAAAATAGCGATTAAGATGAAAATACACCGAAAATACTGTATAATATAAACAATACGAGGAGGAAAAACAGATGGAAATCGTTCAATTAAGTGATGGAATTATTACAATCGGTCAATTTTTAAAACACCAGTCTATTATTCAGTCTGGTGGAGAAGCAAAGTGGTTTCTTGCAGAGAATGAAGTGTATTTAAACGATGAACCCGAAAATCGTCGTGGTAAAAAGCTTCATCATGGTGACGTCCTCGATCTAGGTGAGTTTGGAGTATATCGAATAGAGTATGTAGATGAAACTATCTAGTATACATTTAGAAAATTTTCGTAATTACGAGTCATTGTCACTCGACTTTCACGACAAGTTGAACGTTTTTATCGGAAAGAATGCACAAGGAAAAACCAACCTACTCGAGTCGATCTATTGTCTCGCAACGACAAAAAGTCATCGTACGACGCGCGATAAAGAAATAATTCGAATGAATCAAGATGAAGCATTAATTTCTGGATATGTACAAAATAGATTTAGTGAAATACCGATATCACTTTTACTTTCTAAAAGTGGAAAACGTGCAAAAATCAATCATATTGAGATGGCTAAATTATCTCAGTATGTCGGGGCACTGAACTGTGTATTATTTGCACCAGAAGATTTAGAGATTGTTAAAGGTGCACCAGAAGTACGTCGTAACTTTATCGATGTAGAGTGTGGTCAAATTTCTAAAATATATTTACAAAGCTTATCAGACTATAAACGTGTCTTAAAACAAAAAAACTTGTATTTAAAAGAAAGACACGTCGATAAAATGATGGTCGAAATCTTTAACGATCAACTCGTTGAAGCAGCATTAGAAATCATTAATAAGCGCGAAGCATTTGTTGAAGCCTTAAATGAGTATGCAAAACAAATACATAGCGACATTTCAAATAATCAAGAAAATTTAACAGTTGAATATCGTCCAAATATTAAATGTTTAGAACTTAAAAAAGAAGAACGATTACAGTTTTTAAAAGAAACTTATGCATCTGTAATCGATAACGAAATAGAACGTCGACAATGTTTAATCGGTCCACATCGAGATGATTTAAAGTTTTATATTAATGATATGGATGTGCAGACATACGGTTCACAAGGTCAACAACGCTCGACTGCGTTGTCTTTAAAACTTGCAGAACTCGATGTTATCGCAAATGAAATTGGAGAGTATCCAATTTTACTGTTAGATGATGTACTCAGTGAACTTGACGAGCACCGTCAAGCACACCTACTAACGTCGATACGTAACCGTGTACAGACGTTTGTAACGACGACTTCAATTAGTGATATTAACCATCAAATTATGGATGAAATGAATTTATACACGATTGAAGAAGGTACGGTTAAAAAATAGCGGAAGGTGACAAAATGGCAGAACAAAGACATGAATCTTATGATGCAACCCAAATACAAGTACTTGAAGGTTTGGAAGCAGTAAGAAAACGTCCGGGTATGTATATCGGCTCGACGTCTTCTAGAGGGTTACACCATTTAGTGTGGGAAATCGTCGATAACTCTATTGACGAGGCGCTCGCTGGCTATGCATCAGCAGTCGACATTATATTAGAGAAAGATGGCTGGGTAAAAGTTATCGATGATGGACGTGGTATTCCAGTCGATATTCAAGAATCGATGGGACGTCCTGCGGTAGAGGTTATTTTAACAGTCCTTCACGCAGGAGGTAAATTCGGTGGCGGTGGATATAAAGTATCTGGTGGTCTACACGGTGTAGGATCTTCAGTAGTAAACGCCTTATCTGAGTCATTAGAAGTATATGTTCATAGAGATAAAAAAGTGCATTTCCAAAGTTATACGCGCGGAGTGCCTGATGCTGACTTAGAAGTCATCGATAAAACAAACAAAACAGGTACTGTTATTCGTTTCAAAGCAGATGCTGAAATATTTACAGAGACACAAGAATATGAAGTTGAAATACTCGAAAAACGTGTAAAAGAACTCGCGTTTTTAAATAAAGGTTTAACAATTCGTCTAAAAGATGAACGTACATCAGACGGTGAAACATATGAGTACCACTATGAAGGCGGTTTAAAGTCATATGTTGAAGAACTAAACAAAAATAAAGAAATCTTAACTGAAGAAGTCATCTATCTAGATGGTGACAAAGAAAACGTAGAAGTTGAAATATCTATGCAGTATCATAGAGGTTTTTCATCGAACGTTTTAACATATGCAAACAATATCCACACTTATGAAGGTGGTACGCACGAAGAAGGATTTAGACGTGCGTTAACACGTGTCATAAACAACTACGGATTTAGTCAAAATATTTTAAAAGAAAACGACGAACGTTTATCAGGTGAAGATGTTAGAGAAGGTCTGACTGCAGTTGTGTCCATCAAACATACAGATCCTCAGTTTGAAGGACAGACAAAAACTAAGTTAGGTAACTCTGAAGTACGTTCGATTACAGATCAATTATTCTCTGAAGGGTTTGAACGTTATTTACTAGAAAACCCACAAGAAGCAAGAATGATTGTCGAAAAAGGAATTACCGCACAACATGCGCGTGTTGCAGCACGTAAAGCACGTGAAATGACGCGACGTAAATCTGCTTTAGAAGTATCAAGTTTACCAGGAAAACTAGCAGATTGTTCATCAAAAGATCCAAGTATTTCTGAGCTATTTATCGTTGAGGGTGACTCAGCAGGTGGTTCAGCAAAATCTGGTCGTAACTCGACAGTACAAGCTATTTTACCGTTACGAGGTAAAATTTTAAACGTTGAAAAAGCGCGACTCGACCGTATATTAGAAAATAACGAAATTCGTGCGATTATCACAGCGCTCGGTACTGGAATTGGAGAAGAATTTGATTTAGAAAAAGCACGTTATCATAAAGTCGTTATTATGACAGACGCAGACGTTGATGGTGCACATATCCGTACACTATTACTCACGTTCTTCTATCGCTTTATGCGTCCGTTAATTGAAGCAGGATATATTTACATTGCACAACCACCACTTTATAAAGTGGAGCAAGGTAAGAAAAAACATTATGTCTATGATGACGAAGCGCTTGAAGAACTACGTCGTACACTACCAGAAACACCAAAAATCTCAATTTCACGTTACAAAGGTCTCGGTGAAATGAACGCAGACCAATTATGGGAAACGACGATGGACGAAGAAAATCGTACACTCTTACAAGTTGAGTTGTCAGATGCGATTGAAGCGGACCAAGTATTTGAGATGTTAATGGGTGACATCGTAGAGTTACGCCGTGAATTCATTGAAGAAAACGCAAGATATGTAGAAAACTTAGATGTTTAAGGAGGAAATTTAATTGGCTGAACATAGTAATATTCAACCCGTAAATATTAGTAAAACGATGAAGAGTTCCTTCTTGAGCTATGCGATGAGTGTTATCGTATCACGTGCGTTACCAGATGTTCGAGACGGATTAAAGCCAGTACACCGTAGAATTTTATACGGTATGTATGATAACGGTATGACGAACGACAAACCGTTTAAAAAATCAGCACGTATCGTCGGAGACGTAATGGGTAAATATCACCCACATGGTGACTCTTCAATTTATGAAGCGATGGTGAGACTCGCACAAGACTTCTCAACGCGTTATCCACTCGTTCATGGACAAGGGAACTTTGGTTCAATGGACGGTGACGGAGCAGCTGCACAGCGTTACACAGAAGCAAAAATGTCGAAAATCGCGATGGAACTATTAAGAGATATTAACAAAAATACGATCGATTTCGCACCAAACTACGATGAAACAGAACGGGAACCAGTCGTATTACCGGCACACTTTCCGAACTTACTCGTCAATGGTGCGTCAGGAATTGCAGTCGGTATGGCGACAAATATACCACCACATAACTTAGTAGAATCTATTAATGGTGTCCTTGCTCTTTCAGAAAATCCAGACATTACGACGCTAGAGTTAATGGATATTATTAAAGGACCTGATTTCCCAACAGCAGGACTGATTATGGGACGCTCTGGTATTAAAAAAGCGTATGAAACAGGTCGTGGTTCGATTATTATGCGTGCGAAATGTACGATTGAAGAAATGAAAAACGGTAAAGAACGTATCGTCGTTTCTGAAATTCCATACCAAGTAAACAAAGCACGTTTAGTCGAAAAAATCGCAGAACTTGTACGCGATAAAAAAATCGAAGGTATTACAGATTTACGTGATGAAACGTCACTTCAAGAAGGCGTTAAAATCATCATTGAGATTCGTCGCGATCAAAACGCGAACGTTATATTAAACAACTTATATAAACAAACACCTCTACAATTATCGTTTGGTGTCAACATGCTCGCTCTTGTAAATGGTGAACCTCAAACACTCACGTTAAAAGAGATGTTATATCACTATCTTGAGCACCAAAAAGAAGTCGTAACAAGACGCACAGAGTTCGATTTAGATCGTGCGAAAGCACGTGCACACATTTTAGAAGGACTCATGATTGCACTCGATCATATCGATGAAATCATCGCTTTAATTCGTGCGTCAGAAACAGATGAAGAAGCTAAATTAGGCTTAATGGAGCAATTTAGTTTATCTGAAAAGCAAGCACAAGCGATATTAGATATGAGATTACGTCGCCTTACAGGTTTAGAGCGCGACAAAATCCAATCAGAGTACGATGAGCTTATGAAAACTATCGAATCACTTCAAGCGATTTTAGATTCTGAAGATAAACTGTTAGAGCTTATCCGTAAAGAATTAATTGAAATTCGCGATAAATATGGTGATGAGCGCCGTACAGAAATCACTGCAGGCGCAATAGATATCGAAGATGAGGATTTAATTCCAGAAGAACAAATCGTCGTCACGTTATCTCATAAAAACTATATTAAACGTCTCCCAGCTGACACGTATCGCGCACAAAAACGCGGTGGACGCGGTATTCAAGGTATGAATACGGTGGAAGATGACTTCGTTGAAAAAATCGTAGCGATGTCGACACACGATTATTTATTATTCTTTACGAATAAAGGTCGTGTATACCGACTCAAAGGATACGAAGTTGCGGAATTATCGCGTCAATCTAAAGGTATTCCAATCGTTAATATGATTGAAGTCGATAAAGACGAAAAAATCACGACGATGTTATCGGTTAAAGATAAAGACGGAGATACGGATGGCTATCACCTACTATTCGTTACGCGTAATGGTCTTGTGAAACGTACGAAACTATCAGAATTTAACCGTATTAATCGTAACGGTAAAATCGCAATTACGTTTAGAGATAACGATGAATTACTCGCAGTTCGTCTTACAGACGGTCAATCAGAAGTAATCATTGGATCTAAACAAGGACAACTCATTCGTTTCGATGAAAACGACGTTCGTTCTATGGGACGTACGGCAGCAGGTGTACTTGGAATGCGTCTACGTGAAGGTGATGAAGTCGTTGGAATTGATATATTAAAAGAAAATCAACACGTGTTAGTCGTGACAAATAAAGGTTACGGTAAACAGACGATTGAAAGTGCGTATCGTCAAACGAAACGTGGCGGTCTCGGAGTTAAAACGATTCACTTAACTGAAAAAATCGGAGAACTCGAGTCTATCGCTGCGGTTGACGGAAACGAAGATTTAATGGTCGTTACAAATCGTGGTGTCATTATTCGATTCGCGATTAATGATGTATCGATTACGGGACGTAGTACTCAAGGTGTTCGTCTAATGCGCTTAGATGACTCTAACAACGTTGCTACTGTAGCGGTTGTTAAAGATGTTGAAGCGGATATTGAAGACGAAGAGGAAAATACCGAAGAATAAATTAAAAGTTGGAGATTTTCTCCAACTTTTTTTGATTTTAAAAAATGTAAACGTTATACTGTTGTTAAATTCAGAGTTTTAAGGAGGAATTGAGTTGGTAGTTTTAAAATTAGATGGAAGCGCTTTAGAAATTAAGGATATTAAATCATTTTTACAACATGAAAATTCTAAAATTGAAGTGACCGAAGACGCGTATAAAAGAGTTCATGCATCAAGACAAATCGTTGAAAACATCATCGATAATGAACGTACAATTTACGGGATTACAACAGGTTTTGGACTGTTTAGTGACGTCTTAATTTCAAAAGAAAAAACATCACAGCTTCAAACAAATCTTATTCGCTCTCATGCGGTTGGTGTTGGAAATTATTTAAGTGAAAATACTGCACTACTCATGATGGTATTACGTTTAAATACAATGTTAAAAGGACATTCAGGCGTGAGAACAATTCTCGTCGATCAGTTAAAAACATTTATTAACGAAAGAATTATTCCAGCCATTCCAGAACAAGGTTCTTTAGGTGCTTCAGGAGATCTCGCACCGTTATCTCATATGGCACTTCCACTAACTGGTGAAGGTGAAGTGTTAAAAGACGGTAAAGTGACTCCGACTATTGAAGTGTTAAAAGAAAAACAAATCGAACCAATTGAACTTGCTGCAAAAGAAGGTCTCGCTTTAATTAACGGTACACAAGCGATGACAGCAGTTGGTGTCATTACATATATCGAAGCAGAAAAGCTGATGGAAGATAGTTTATGGATTTCATCTTTAACACATCAAAGTTTACATGGTATTACAGACGCATACGATGAAAAAATTCACATTGCACGTGGATACGATGAGCAAATTTACGTTGCGAAAAAAATGAGAGAGTATTTAAAAGACTCAAAACTGACTACACATCAAGGTGAATTACGTGTACAAGATGCATACTCACTTCGTTGTATTCCACAAGTGCACGGCGCAAGTTTCCAAACGTTAAAATATGTAAAAGAAAAGTTAGAAATTGAAATGAACGCTGCAAATGATAACCCATTAATATTTAGTGAAAACGAAGTCTACTCTGGTGGAAACTTCCACGGACAACCGATCGCTATCGCGATGGATTTATTAAAAATCGGTGTTGCAGAAATTGCAAATATTTCAGAAAGACGCATCGAGCGATTAGTAAACCCAGATTTAAACGACGGATTACCAGCATTTTTAAGTCCAGAAGATGGACTACAGTCAGGTGCAATGATTTTACAATATATGGCGGCAAGTTTAGTTTCTGAAAACAAAACACTCGCACATCCAGCATCTGTTGATTCAATACCGTCTAGTGGAAACCAAGAAGATCACGTTTCTATGGGAACAATTGGTGCTAGACACGCTAGAGACATCGTGGAAAACGTTCGAAACGTCCTTGCGACAGAGTTATTCATCGCACTAAGTGCTGTAGAAATTCGCGGTGCTGAAAAACTATCACCAAAAACGAAAGAAAAATTTGACGAATATAGAAAAGTTGCGGCGTTTATCGACCAAGACCGTAAATTCTCAGATGATATCAAACAACTATCACTCGCATTACGTGCTATTCAAAGTATTTAATCGGTCTTTTTTTTATGTCATGAACTATTTTAATTTTCAAGGAGTGTTAAATTATGTCAAGAAATATTCGAGCTAAAAAAGGTTTAGAAATTGAGTGTAAAGGATGGGAACAAGAAGCAGCTTTACGTATGTTATATAACAACTTAGATCCTGAGGTTGCTGAGCATCCAGAGAATTTAGTCGTATACGGGGGTATCGGTAAAGCAGCGCGTAACTGGGAAGCATTTGATGCGATTGTCGATACGTTAAGAAATCTTGAAGACGATGAAACGATGCTCGTTCAGTCTGGTAAACCTGTTGCGGTTTTTAAGACGCATGACGAGGCACCACGCGTACTTTTATCTAACTCAGTACTCGTACCTAAGTGGGCAAATTGGGAACACTTTAATGAGCTCGATAAAAAAGGGTTAATGATGTACGGCCAGATGACGGCTGGTTCATGGATTTATATCGGGTCTCAAGGAATCGTTCAAGGGACGTACGAATCATTTGCAGAACTCGCAAACCAACACTACGGCGGTAGTTTAAAAGGAACGATTACGTTAACTGCTGGACTTGGTGGTATGGGTGGTGCGCAACCACTTGCGGTATCGTTTTGTGATGGTGTGTCGATTACTGTTGAGGTCGACAAATCTCGAATTGAAAAACGAATTGAAACGGGCTATTGTGACGTCATGATTGAAGACTTAGACGAAGCATTAAAAGTCGCTGAAGAAGCGAGAGATGAAGGACGTAATTTATCGATTGGATTATTAGGAAACGCTGCAGAAATTTTACCTAAAATTCTAAATAGCGATACGAAAATCGACGTCGTTACTGACCAAACGAGTGCGCATGACCCGTTAAACGGTTATGTACCTGAAGGATACTCGTTAGAAGAAGCAAAAAAACTACGCGAAGAAAATCCTGAAAAGTATGTTGAGTTATCTACAGCCTCTATGGCAAAACACGTTGAAGCGATGCTCGGATTTAAAGAAAAAGGCGCAGTTGTTTTCGATTATGGAAACAATATTCGACAAGTTGCGTATGATTACGGTGTAAAAAATGCATTTGACTTTGGAGGATTCGTGCCACTATTCATTCGCCCATTATTCTGTGAAGGTAAAGGACCATTTAGATTTGCGGCGTTATCTGGAGACCCTAAAGATATCGAAGCGGCAGATAAAAAAATGCGTGAATTATTCCCAGATAATGAAAAGTTAATTCGTTGGTTAGATATGGCTGAAGAACGTATTCACTTCCAAGGATTACCATCACGTATCGCTTGGTTAGGATACGGTGAACGTGCGAAAATGGGGTTAGCATTAAACGAAATGGTTCGTACAGGAGAAATTAGCACACCAATCGTTATTGGACGTGACCATCTAGACTCTGGTTCAGTTGCAAGTCCTAACCGTGAAACTGAGTCGATGAAAGACGGAAGTGACGCAGTTGGTGACTGGGCAGTATTAAACGCGTTAGTGAACACGGCAGCAGGAGGATCATGGATTTCATTCCACCACGGTGGTGGTGTTGGTATGGGATACTCATTACATGCAGGAATGGTCGTCGTTGCAGATGGAACAGACAGAGCAGCGAGACGATTAGAAAGAGTATTAACTACAGATCCGGGTATGGGAGTAGTAAGACATGTTGACGCTGGATATGATATAGCAATCGAAACAGCGAAAAAATACAACATGAATATACCAATGTTAAAGGAGAATAAATAATGTCGACAACAATTATTAAAAATATTGGTGAGTTAGTATTACCAAAGAAATCAACACGTGCATTAAAAGGAAAAGAGATGGACGAGTTATTAATCGTGAAAGACGGTATGGTCGTCATTGAAGACGGTAAAGTCATCTATAGTGGTGAAAAGACAGATGATTATACAGCAGATCAAGAAATTGATGCTGAAGGAAAGCTTGTCACACCTGCTCTAGTCGACCCTCATACACACGTCGTTCATGGTGGATCACGTGAGCACGAGTTAGCGTTAAAAATTCAGGGTGTCGATTATTTAGAGATTTTAGAACAAGGTGGCGGTATTTTAAATACTGTTGAAGCGACTAAAAAAGCATCGTTTGATGAGTTGTTAGAAAAAGCATCGAAAAACATTATCCGTATGATTCAGCACGGTGTATTAACAGTAGAATCAAAAAGTGGATATGGTCTCGATTTAGAAAATGAATTAAAACAATTAAAAGTATCACACGCACTTGAAGAAAAGTTTCCAATCACAATGAAACATACGTACTTAGGTCCACACGCAATACCTAAAGGCCGAGAAAACGAAGAATTTTTACAAGAGATGACAGATTTACTTCAAAACGATGAAATTAAAAAGCTATCTGATTTTGCAGATATATTTACTGAAACAGGAGTTTTCAGCGTTGAGGAGTCAAGACGTTATATGAAAGCAGCTAAAGAAGCGGGATACGATTTAAAAATTCATGCAGATGAAATCGATCCACTCGGTGGTTTAGGTCTCGCTATCGAACAAGGTGCAGTCAGTGCAGATCATTTAGTCGCCGCTTCAGATAAAGACAAAAAAGCATTGAAAGATAGCGACACAATCGCTGTACTTCTACCAGGTACAACGTTCTATTTAGGAAAAGACGATTATGCTGATGCACGTGGAATGATTGATAACGGTGGAGCTGTAGCTCTCGCGACGGACTTTAACCCAGGAAGCTGTGTGACAGATAACTTACAAATGATTATGACAATCGGTGCAATCAAACTTAGAATGACACCAAAAGAAGTATGGAACGCAGTAACAGTAAACGCAGCACACGCAATTAAAACAGATCGTGGTACGTTAGATGCTGGAGATGATGCGAACCTCGTCATTTGGAACGCACCAAACCACGAATACGTACCGTATCATTATGGTGTAAACCATGCATCAAAAGTAATTGCTAATGGTCAAGTCGTTTTTGAACAACCTGGACTTAACCTATAGTCATTATTGAAAATAACGAAGAAAATTATTATAATAAAAGTAATCAAATAACATTTACTTGTGAGATGCAGTAACATTCGCCCTACTTTTAGAGAGACTATGGTTGGTGAGAATAGTTAGTAAGCGATGTGAATTTCTATCTCTATTACAGCAAGTAAACGAAGTTCACTTCGTTTTAAAATGAGATGCATACGTTAAACGTATGTAATTAGGGTGGCAACGCGTATATAACCACGTCCCTTTTGTATATTGGGGCGTGGTTTTTTGTATCTACAAGTAAATTTAGGAGGAAAATAAATGTTAGATATTAAGTTTATTCGTAACAACACAGACATTGTAAAAGACAAAACAAAAAAACGTGAAATGGATCCAGTCGTTATCGATGAGATTATTGAGTACGATGAAAAACGCCGTACGTTATTAAAAGAAACGGAAGAGTTAAAAGCAGAACGTAATACCGTATCTCAAAACATCGCAGAAAAAAAGCGTAACAAAGAAGATGCAGATGCGGATATTCAAGCAATGCAAGAAGTCGGTAAACGTATTTCTGAAATCGATAATGAGTTAAAAGAAGTCGAATACGAATTACACTATCGTTTAGACCGTGTTCCAAATTTAATTGACGATGAAGTACCTGTTGGTAAAGATGACTCAGAAAACGTTGAAGTACGTCGTACAGGTGAACAGAAAACATTTGACTTTGAACCAAAAGCGCATTGGGAACTTCTTGAAGAGCTTAAAATGGCTGATTTTGAACGTGCATCAAAAGTATCAGGCTCACGTTTTGTATATTTAACAGGTGAAGGTGCACGTTTAGAGCGTGCATTAATTAACTTTATGTTAGATGTCCATAGAGAAAATGGTTATAAAGAAATGATGACACCACAAATCGTTCGTGGAGACGCAATGTACGGAACAGGACAGTTGCCAAAATTCGAAGAGGATTTATTTAAAATTCAAGACGAATCAATGTACACTATTCCAACTTCAGAAGTAACATTAACAAACTATTTTGCGAATGAAATCTTACAAAGTGAAGATGTGCCGACAAAGTTTGCAGCAGCTACAGCATGTTTCCGTAGTGAAGCGGGTTCAGCTGGTCGTGATACGAGAGGACTTATCCGACTTCACCAATTTAATAAAGTTGAAATGATGCGCTTTGAAAAGCCAGAAGATTCATTTGAAGTGTTAGAAGAAATGACACGTCATGCTGAAAATATTTTAAACTTATTAGAAATCCCACACCGCACAGTTATTTTATGTACGGGTGATATCGGATTTGGTTCAGCAAAAACGTATGACGTTGAAGTTTGGTTACCACAATACGGTGACTACAGAGAAATTAGCTCAATTTCAAATATGACAGATTTCCAAGCACGCCGTGCAAACATCCGCTTCAAGCGTGACAAAGATTCAAAACCTGAATATGTACACACGTTAAACGGTAGTGGTTTAGCTGTTGGACGTACGATGGCAGCAATTATTGAAAATTATCAAAATGAAGATGGGACAGTAACTATCCCAGAGGTACTAAGACCGTACATGGGTGGTCAATCTATCATCGAAAAGGTATAATAATATTATTGAATGCTCCTATTTCATAGGAGCATATTTTTATAAGCTTAGGGTGTGTAATTTTGAAACAAGATATACCTTATTTAAAAGTCGTATCAGCAATCGCTGTGAGTTTAATATTATTT
>NZ_KV820777.1:0-6192 GCF_001815515.1 Nosocomiicoccus sp. HMSC059G07 | reverse complement strand
CGTATCAGCAATCGCTGTGAGTTTAATATTATTTATACTTACTGACTTTACATTTATACTCGGATTTTTAATCGTTCCGTTTGTTATCTATTTATTATTAGATATTAAGTTCAAATCTGATCGTACATTCTTTATAACGGTTTTCATCATATGGATTCCAACACTATACGGATTTTCAATACTATCATTTGTGATGTTTATCGTTATCGTGTGTTCAGTCTTATTACTTGAAGGTACGTTAAAGCAACGACTCACACAAGAAGTGACACTGACATATTTAACGTTTTTAATGGGTATACTATCGTTATCTAGTGTGCTTATTCTTCAAGCATTTAAGGTAATACCATCTTTTGGAAATATAGAGTCACGAATGATTGCGTGGTACACAGAACAATTAAATGACGTATCGAGCATTACTGGTCAAACATTTGATACAGAAATGATTATTCAATCTGTAAAAGGATTTTTCACATTAATTCCATCGCAATTTTTTGTAGTGAGTTTTGTGATTGCACTCTATACGGTACTAATGATTCGAGTATTAGTCACAGACAAATCTCAACTTTGGACATATGTACCATTTAGTAAATGGGTTTTCCCGAGAAATATCGCTTATATTTATTTTGGATTTATGATCTTAACGCTATTTCAAAATACGTTAGGTGATGCAGTTTATGCGATTGTCATGAACTCAATGGTAATTTTAGAGTGGATTATATACATACATGGTTTAGCATTTGTTTTATACTTTTTAAAACATAAAGAACTTAACATTGTATGGATCGTACTCATTATGATTGTTTCAGTCATTCTTAAACCAATTACATTATTTGTTGGATTTATAGATATGTTATTTAGATTTAGACGACGTATTGAGACAGGGGGGAAATAGCACATGTTTAAAGTACTCGATAAAAAACTCATACTCATTCCGTTTAGTATTATTCTTTTACACATCGTGATATTGAGTACATTTATATTTATCAACCACTTTAGTTTTGGAGTACTGAGTTTCTTAGTAAGTGGGATTTTATTAGCACTCGTATATATATATGCCAACCGTTGGCTAACATTATCAGAGAAAAATTTAAGAGTGCTAGCAGATGATATCGCAAAAGGAAAAGAGTATACGGCAGACCATATGCCAGTCGGCATGATTATGATTAATGATGACGACGAAATTATATGGATGAACGCCTACATGGAAGAAGAGATGCCAGAAGAACTGTATAACGAACCGATTAATACAGTATTTCCGAATTTGTTAACGATGATTAAAACAAACAATTTAACTCAGACGGAAACAGTCTATGAAGATAAGTCATACAAAGTTTTTTATGAAGAAGAGTTATCGATGCTTCATTTTATTGATATTACAAATGAAAAGAAATTAAGAAAAAAACTTGATGATAGAAAACCTGTCATTGGTATTTTGTTTCTAGATAACTATGATGATGTCACTCAAAACATGACGGAAAACTTAAAAAGTGAGTTAAATAACCTCATTATGTCAACGATTAACGAATGGGCTGAAGAACACCATGTGTACATTCGTAGATTTTCAAATGACCGTTTTATGATTGTTATGGAAAATATCAGTCTTGAAGCGGTCGAGGACACACGTTTTCAACTACTCGATAAAGTGCGTGAATCTACTCAAGAAATGGGCGCACAGGTTACGTTATCTATTGGTCTTGGTGAAGGATCGACAGATTACATTGAAATCGGACAACTCGCACAATCTGCGTTAGACTTAGCGCTCGGACGCGGTGGTGACCAAGTAGCAATTAAAGCAGTGAACGGTTCAGCACGTTTTTATGGTGGTAAAACAGATCCGATGGAAAAACGTACACGCGTAAAAGCTCGTGTTATGGCGCATGCCCTACGTGACTTGTTACTTGAAGGTGAAAATGTCTTAATTATGGGGCATAAAAATCCTGACGTCGACTCAATCGGTGCGAGTATTGGTGTTGCGAAAATCGCAAAATCAAACGGAATCGATGCACATATTGTATTAAATGAGTCAGACTTAGACGATACGTTAACACGTATGATGAACGAAGTACGTGACCACGAACATATATATGAAACATTTATTTCATCAGAAGATGCATTTGACTTAATGACGCCAGGCACGACAGTCGTCGTCGTTGATACGCATCGACCATCGATGGTGCTCGATACCGATATTTTAAATAAAGCAACGCGTAAAGTTGTTATCGACCACCATAGACGTGCGGATGAAATGATTTCTAACCCACTACTTGTGTACATGGAACCATATGCATCTAGTGCATGTGAACTTGTCGCAGAGCTACTTGAGTATCAGTATCAAGAACATAAAATGTCACGTTTAGAAGCGACGATTATGTTGACGGGTATTATCGTCGATACGAGAAACTATACGTTACGTACAGGTAGTCGTACGTTTGATGCAGCGAGTTACTTACGTTCAAACGGTGCTGACCCAGTACTCGCTCAGACGTTCTTAAAAGATGATATCGATACGTTTATCGCACGTAGTGATCTCATAAAATCTGCTGAGATAGACTCTGATGGTATTGCGATCGTTAAAGCAGACCAAACGATGACATATCATCCAGTCACTGTCGCACAAGCAGCTGACTCTCTACTTCAAATTGAAGGTGTACGTGCATCGTTTGTTATTGCGACACGGGAAGATGATTCAATTGGAATTTCTGCACGATCTTTAGGAGATATTAATGTACAAATTATTATGGAAGAGCTCGGCGGCGGTGGGCATTTAACAAACGCTGCAACGAGACGTACAGATGTGACGATGGACGAGTTATATGACGAGTTAAAACATGTCATAGACCAAATGAAAGATATTAGGAGTGAAGAAGAATGAAAGTCATTCTATTAAAAGATGTTAAGAATATCGGTAAAGCAGGAGAAGTAAAAGAAGTTGCTGCAGGTTATGCACAAAACTTTTTATTTAAAAAAGGACTTGCAGAAGAAGCTACTCCAGCTAACTTAAAAAAATTAGAAGCTCAACAAGAACAAAAACGTGAAGCAGCACGTGAAGAGCTTGAGGACGCAAAAGCGTTAAAGGAAAAATTAGAACAGTTAGAAGTTACGATTAAAATGAAATCTGGTGAAGATGGTCGTCTATTCGGTTCAGTGAGTTCTAAACAAGTTATTGAAGCGTATAAAAAAGAACATGACATTAAACTCGACCGTAGAAAATTAGATATGCCTGAACCACTAAAAGCACTTGGATATCATAAAGTAGATGTGAAGTTACATCAAGAAGTTACTGCAGTACTTAAAATTCACGTCGTAGAACAGTAAGAGGTGTCGTCATGGAAAATAACAATCATTTTCCGCGTCAAATGCCACATAGTACCGATGCAGAACAAGCACTACTCGGTGCGGTTTTAATAGATCCAGAGATTATGATAGACGTCGAGACGACGTTAGAAGTCGATGATTTTTATGAACGCGCACACCAACTCATTTATAGTAGTATGCTCGAGGTAAATCAAGCGAATAAAAAGATTAGCCCACTACTACTCATGGAACACTTTAAAGTAAAAAATATAGTCAATGATGTCGGTGGATTATCGTATTTAACAAATTTATTTGAAATGTCACCGACGTCATCCAATTGGGAAGAATATGCAGATATTATACGTAAAAATTCGTTGAGACGTGTTCTAATTCGAAAAGCAGAGCGTCTATCATTAGATAGTTTCAACCCTGAGACTAATGTCGAGGAATTAATTGCTGAAGCAGAAAAATCGATGATGGATATCGAAAAAGACCGTAGACGTGACGGATTTAAAACGATGAGAGATGTCGTTTACGATATTTTCACAGAAATCGATGAATACTCTAAACTCGATAACAAAGGTATTACAGGGATACCAACAGGTTATCGACAACTCGATAAAATGACGAGTGGTCTACAACCGAATGATCTAATCATTCTCGCAGCGCGTCCGTCGATGGGTAAAACAGCTTTTGCATTAAACATTGCAGAAAACGTAGGAATGTCTAGCACTAATAAAAATACAGTCGCAATATTCTCACTCGAAATGGGTGCAGAACAACTCGCGACACGTATGATTTCAAGTGTTGGACATATCGATTCATCGAGTTTAAGAAATAGACAGCTCAACCAAGAAGAATGGGACAACTTAGCACACGTTACTGGTAAATTATCAGATACAAATATTTTCATAGATGATACACCAGGTATACGTGTAAATGAGATTCGTTCAAAGTGTATTAAGCTAAAAGCACAACACGGTCTCGATTTAATTATTATCGACTACTTACAACTAATTCAAGGATCTAGTCGAAGAAATAGTGAAAATAGACAACAAGAAGTATCTGAAATTTCACGTATGTTAAAAGCTCTGGCACGTGAAATGGAATGTCCAGTCATTGCATTGTCTCAGCTCTCACGTAGTGTTGAATCTAGGCAAGATAAACGTCCGATGATGAGTGACTTACGTGAATCTGGATCGATTGAGCAAGATGCGGACATCGTTGCATTTTTATATCGTGATGATTATTACAATCGCGGTGAAGGTGAAGACGATGAAGGCGCACAAAGTACTCAAGATGAAATAGAAATCATCATTGCAAAACATCGTAACGGACCGACTGGAACAGTTAAATTAATGTTTAATAAACAACATAGTAACTTTATAGATCTTGCGGTTCAAGAATTTGAAGATGGATACATCCCACCGGGGAGCTAACATTAAAGCACTTCTAAACGTTTAGTAGTGCTTATTTTAATTGATTTTAGCTGTATTTAGTGATAAAGTATAATACGGTTAAATTAGACTTAATGGAGGCTTTTTTTATGTCTGGAACAGTAGTAGTCGGAACACAATGGGGAGACGAAGGTAAAGGTAAAATTACAGACTTTTTAGCTGAAGAAGCAAAAGTCATCGCTCGTTTCTCTGGAGGAAATAACGCGGGTCACACGATTCAATTTGGTGGAGAAACATACAAATTACATTTAGTACCGTCTGGAATTTTTGCAGATGATAAAATCGCATTAATCGGTAACGGTGTTGTAATTGATCCACTATCACTTATTAAAGAGCTCGACGGTTTAGAAGCACGTGGTATTAAAGTTGATAACTTAAGAATTTCAAACCGTGCAAATGTCGTCCTACCCTACCATATCGCTCAAGATGAATTAGAAGAAGAAGCACGTGGTAACAATAAGATTGGTACGACAAAAAGAGGAATCGGACCATGTTACGTAGACAAAGTTCAACGTATTGGAATTCGTATGGCTGATTTAGTGAACGATGAAGTGTTTAAAAAACGCCTCAAAGAAAATATTGAATATAAAAACCATTATTTAAAATCACTCTTCAATCACGAAGGATTTGAATTTGAAGAAATTTATGACACATATAAAAAAGCAGCTGATCGCTTACGTCCATATGTATGTGACACAGCAAAAATTTTAGACGATTCATTTAAAGCAAATGAACGTGTATTATTTGAAGGTGCTCAAGGTGTTATGTTAGACATCGACCACGGTACATACCCATTCGTCACGTCATCAAATCCAATCGCAGGTAACGTAACAGTTGGTTGTGGTGTTGGACCGACATTCATTAAACATATTATCGGCGTATGTAAAGCATATACGTCACGTGTTGGAGATGGTCCATTCCCTACTGAGCTATTCGACGAAGATGGTCATCATATTCGTGAAATTGGTCGTGAATACGGTACGACAACAGGACGCCCAAGACGTGTCGGTTGGTTTGACTCAGTTGTAGTACGTCACTCACGCCGTGTAAGTGGGATTACAGACTTATCACTAAACTCAATTGACGTATTAAGTGGATTAGATACTGTTAAAATTTGTGTCGCTTATGAAATCGATGGAAAAGAAATTACAGAGTATCCTGCAACACTTGAAGAATTACAAAAAGCAAAACCAATCTATAAAGAATATCCAGGTTGGAAAGAAGATATTACAGGAGTACGTCGTTTAGAAGAACTACCTGAGAACGCACTAAACTACTTAAAAGAAATCGAACGTCTATGTGGTGTTCAAATTTCAATATTCTCAGTAGGACCAGACAGAGAACAAACAAACCTACTCTCAGATTTATGGGAGTAATATTTAAAGGCTATCTCAAAACGAGATAGCCCCAGGCTGTAGACAAAGTCTCTTATGAGATGACG
>NZ_KV820776.1:0-1667 GCF_001815515.1 Nosocomiicoccus sp. HMSC059G07 | reverse complement strand
TTCTAACGAAAGTTTAACGTCGATTTTGGATTCTGTAAAGTGATATGCTCAAATGAAATTTATTCGTATATGAATAAAATAAAAATAAAACTTGCTATTTTCTTAAGAGTCGTTTTTATGCCGAGAAAACTTTTTGAGAAAGAAAAGACCCTTCAAGTACACTTAACGAAGTGGGCCCACCAGGGCGTTTTTTCCTGGTGGCTCATCTTCGGGAAGTTTGAAGGGTCGAAGTTTCTACTCAAAAAGGAAATTGGAATAAATACATACGTTTTGAAGAATTTTGAAACGAGTGAAACGAGTTTCTTCTTATCTTGATACTATATAGAAACAATTAAATTTTGTATTTTTTATTGAAATGCTTGCATACCAAGGCTTTGACGCTCTTTTTTAGCCTTAAAATAGTTGAAAGAAAAATTTGCATAAAAAAAGCCCCAGTATTATGATTAAGTTACCACACAAAACCAAAACTGGGGGTCTTTTATATGCATATTAATAATAGCATGACAGGAAATGACAGACAAGTAAATAAACCGTTTAAAGATATTACTAAAACAGGAAAGATACGACCATGGCGTGAAAAAAAGGTAGCGAACGTAACATACGCTGAATTACTTCAAATACTAGAATTTAAGAAATCTAATAATGTTAAACAATGTGGCGAAGTGTTGGAGTTTAAACCGAGTGATACTGGACATTTAAAACTATATCGAGCATGGTTTTGTAAATCAAAATTATGCCCAGTTTGTAATTGGAGACGAGCAATGAAACAAAGTTATCAATCGCAACGAGTGGTTGAAGAAGTTTTAAAAGAGTATCCAAGCTCTCGTTGGTTGTTTTTAACACTGACTGTTAAGAATGTTTGGTCGGGTCAAGAGTTAAACGAATCATTAAGTTATATGACTAAAGCATTCAATAAGCTTAAACAGTATAAAAAAGTATCAAAAAATCTTATTGGTTTTATGAGAGCAACTGAAATAACGGTCAATAAGGAAAATGGATCTTACAACCAACATATGCATGTGCTTCTATGTGTTAGTGGAACTTATTTCAAGAATAAAGAAAATTATATTTCTCAAGATGAATGGACTAATTTATGGCAAAGAGCTTTACAAGTGGAGTACAAGCCAGTTGTGAATGTTAAAGCGATAAGACCGAATAAGAAAAAGGATTCTGCCATTACATCAGCAATCAAAGAAACGGCTAAATACAGCGTTAAATCATCTGATTACCTTACAGATGACCTAGAAAGCAATTTAAAGGCCGTAGAGGACCTTGAGAGAGGTTTATATGCTAAACGACTCATTTCTTATGGAGGAGCTTTAAAAACGGCTCACAAGCGTTTAAATTTAGACGATAACGAAGATGGCGATTTAATTCATACGAGTGATGATGAAATTTCAGAAACAGAGTCAAAAGCAAATTCAATTATTGCGATATTTAATTATGAAAAACAAGATTATTATTTAAAAAACGAATAAAAAATAGCCTAGATCTAATTTATAGGTCTAGGCTATTTTTGTATGTATTTATCAAATTTTAATTAGTCGTACTCATAAAAATATTTGAATAGTAACGTCGAACGCAGGTGAGAAAAAACTTTCCTACGAAGTAGAAAATAAAAGTTTTTCATCGACGTCGTTTACGACGTGTAGATGCGCCCTTACGGG
>NZ_KV820775.1:0-1268 GCF_001815515.1 Nosocomiicoccus sp. HMSC059G07 | reverse complement strand
CTCTCTGTTATTCTTTAGCTTCCACGAATGCGCTCACTTTTCTATTTGTTTCTTTATAGGCTTCATTCGCATCAAGAAGAAGTGCGCCAATTAAACGAAATGCAGACTCGACATTTGGAAATACTCTAACAACGCGCTCACGACGTCTTAACTCACTATTTAGTCGTTCGAGTGCGTTTGTACTTTTTAAAAACTTTTGTCTAGCCGCTGGACACATTAAACATTGAATCGCATCGTCAAATCCACTTTCTAAAATTTCTACCGCGTGATTAAATCTTGGATCCTCTGATACAAAGTCTAAAAACTTCTCTTTTGCTTCTCGTGCATGTTGGGGTGTTGTCGTATGAAAAATCTCTCTCAATAATTGACGCGCAGCAGTTGAACCTTTTTTAGGCATTACATTCGTAATGTTTCTTAAGAAATGGACTGTACATCTTTGCCAAGGTGTGCCCGGGAACTCTTCTTGAATCGCCTGCTTTAAACCTTGATGTGAATCTGAAGTAATGAGTTCTGGTTGTGTTAACCCACGATTTTTTAAGTCACGTAAAAAGTGCCCCCAGTGATTCTTACTCTCAGCATCATCCACTTTAAACCCAAGTACTTCACGATGACCATCTACACCAATACCGAGCGCAATATACACAGCTTTAGAGACGATTCTATGATTCTCACGTACTTTAATATACATCGCATCTACTGATACATATTTAAATATATTGTGTGTTAATGAACGCTCCGCGAAGTCTTGGATTTCTGGATCTAATCGTTTCATCACGTTAGATACGAATGATTTCGAGACACTTTCTCCGACTAGTCTTCCACAATTTTAGTGACTTTACGCGTAGACACACCGCTGACTACCATTTCAATCAAAGAAAGCACGAGCGCCTGGTCCTTTCTTTGCCACTTCTCAAATACCTGTGGTGAAAACTCTCCGGAACGTGTTCGTGGGACTTCGAGTTCAATTTTTCCAACTAACGTTGTGAACCCTCGGCGATAACTGCCATTACGATAGTCTTTTCGACTACTGTTTCTTTCATATGAGCCAATACCCATGTATTCATCTCGTTCTTCTTGCATCACTTGATTTAACACTAAAGTTAGAAGACCCTTAGTCATTTCATTAAGGTTACTTCCAGAGATATCCTCTAGAATTTTTTTCATATCTACTGTAAAATTAAGTTGAGTCATTTGTATTCTCTCCCTGTTAATTTTTGTTGGTAACTAAATTATAACAGAGAATGCGATGGCTCTTTTTTCTATTTTAC
>NZ_KV820774.1:0-246 GCF_001815515.1 Nosocomiicoccus sp. HMSC059G07 | reverse complement strand
AAATTATATATAGAGGAGCATGCTTAATGCAAATATATTGGACTAAAATAAATAAGATTAAAGATGAGAATTCAGAAGTCAAAACATACTTCTTAGACTGTCCTGAGGACTTCACTTGGGAAGAGGGCGCACATACGCATTTTGCACTGAAAGGTTTCCAAGATGAAAATGTTGGCAAGAAAATGGTACGCCATATGTCTATCTCAACAACGAATGATGAAAGTGTAATAGGAATTACAACACGTA
>NZ_KV820773.1:0-259 GCF_001815515.1 Nosocomiicoccus sp. HMSC059G07 | reverse complement strand
TACCATGAGTAACGATAATTTCGTGTCCTGCTTTAATGAGGTCAACCATACTCGTCGCTGCACTATACACGTTTTCGTACTGATTCTCGTAAGTTGGTTCTTGTTTTGGTTGTAAAATCGCGTTACCACCTAATGCTAAAACTACTTTTTGACTCATTCATACCACTCCTGATTAAATATTTAATTGATGCCATATCGTTACTCACATTTGACGTAAGCTTTAAATTATACAGCATTTTTATTTTATCAAAACTTTCTT
>NZ_KV820772.1:0-2759 GCF_001815515.1 Nosocomiicoccus sp. HMSC059G07 | reverse complement strand
CTACATATTGTTTTCTTTTGTGAAATAAAAAGTAAACAGTATTACCAACACCATAAAAAAGCCCTCACTATTGCGAGTAGCGAGGGCTTTGGTGAAGCCATGGAACTAATTTTTGTTATTTATATTATACAATTTATATTAGTGACTTGCAATGTTCAAGCTATTTGACTTCTAAATTAAATATTTCCCCTTTTACGATATCTACCATTATATCTATCATCTTCATATAACGTTAATTATTAAATTGTTTATTTAATTGATTCCCATTAATATCGATTTCTTTATTAGTTTTATAAAATATTTTTTGTTTCTAATTTTAAAAGTTATTAAGGCTTAGATAAAGTAATGTCATGACTACCTACATTACGTAATACAATATAATCAGGATTATTGTATTGAAAGGTCATACGTATTGACATAGTAGGTGAGGCTTCGAAGATTGATTTATGTCCTTTCATCTTTTTTACTCTTAAAGATCTTGGATAAGGTCGACCTTTTATCAATGCTTTAATTGCTTCATCAACTTCATCTTGAATATTTGAATCTAATTTATCGTATGCTCTTTTAAAGCGTTTTGTAATATCTAATTGGTACATAAATTAATTTTTACCTGAACGCAGGAACGAGATAGCATCGTTCACATTATTAAAAGATTTAACTTCATTATTAGAAATATTTTCTTCTGCTTCTTTTTCTCCTTTTTGCCATTCGGGAGACCAAAACCATGATTGATCTTTTGCGATGGTTATGACAGGTTGCATAATAAGTCTCCCATTTTCAATACTTACTTCTACTTGATCATCTTCATGTAAGTCTAATGCTTCTCTATGTTTTTTTGGGATTGTAATTTGTCCACGTTTTTTAACTGTTGATTTTACAGGTTTAATAGTCTTCTCCTGCTTAAAAGTTGTTTTCATATAATTCATTCTCCTTTAGTACTAAAAAATAGATACAATTCTTATTTTCAGAAAGTCATACTTACTGATTATATTTTAATATTTATTAATGAAAAGGGCAATTATTAAGTTTATATAAGTACATAAAACGACCGTTATATGAACGTTTTTACTTAGAGATTATAATTAGCCTGTTTTTAAGTGTTTTATAGTTCATTTACTCGGTATAATTATCTATGTATATATATATTATATTAAATCGTTTTATGTACTTTAAATTTGAGTGTCTTATATCTTTTTTAAGAGTAGTTTCCCTTTTTATCTATATAATTAATATGTTTTTACACTTTAATTGTGTACCGTTAATAAACATCTATTTTAGGAAGTTTTTGTTGTATAAAGGCATGGAAGAAACGCTAATGCATTTCTTTAATACGTTCGTTTTCACTCACTCTTATTTTTCGTGTTCCGACGGACATTTATTTACTTTGCATACTAGCATCTCTTCACTTATGTATTACAAGTCCAAGCACTCCGTGTGCTACGCAGATTTTCAATACCGTTACGAGATGCTTTGACGTATGCGTAAATAAAATATCATCTAATCTATTTTATATTAATTTGGAGCATTACAAGAATGTCTTAATACTATTGCATAATTAGTCTGTTTTCTCCACGGTTCTAAATTCCATGGAGTTTTTAGCCCTTTTGCATAGTCAGCATGACAATTTAACTGTGCTTTCATACTTGCAGTATTTTTCCATCTACTATTATTTTTATATTTGTTATAAACAGTATCCCATCTATATTTGACATAATGAGCTCGGACGATAGCATTACTTGGTTTAGCATAGGCAATATTTTTTGGATATAAGGATAAAGAAATTTTTCCCGATCTAGTTATCCATGACCCACTAGAATAATAGTTTGAAAAATTTGTAGGAGGTTTTTTAGCAGAATAAGTAGTAAATCCCTCATCCTCACCTAATGTATTGAAAGAATCGTTTTCAAATTTTTCTATTTCTTTTCTTTCGTAAACAGCATAAATAGACTTATTAATATCAAGTCTATTTTCTTCAATCAAAACAACAAAAACATCACTTTTATCAAAGTCAATGTTTTCTGCTGTTTTGTATTCTACTTGATATCCTAGTTCATCTACACTTGCCTTAGCGTTTTGTACTTCTAAAAAGATATAAGATGAAACAAGTATTGAGAAAATTAATAGTATTTTTTTCATAAGCATTCTCCATTCAATTGATTAATTAAATTGATTTATTATAATAAATTATATCATTTAAAATAAAAAGAGGGATATAAATGTTAACTTATAATGTATTCTTAATTATATACTTTTTCATAATACTTAATCTAATTGGAGTTATAACTTATTTTTATAAAAATAAAAAGAATGATAAGTCTAGGATTATTCTTATAGGCACATTAACATTAACTATAATATGTATATTATTAAATTTTACATCTGGAGAATTAATGGATGAATATATATTTGAAGATAATACATTGCATTTCTTTGCTTCTATCATAGTTTATTTTCTACAATTAATAGTTTTATTATTATATTTTAAAAAATTTAGTTACAATGATTAAAAGCTCAAAACTTACAGACTTACTTGTTATTGTATCAATCATGAGTAAGCTTAATAATAAAATGATTGAATATGGTATATACGAAGAAGTTAAGCATAGTAAAGTAATAGGTTATATTAATCCACTACACATTCATATATTTGATTACAAAAAAAGAAACGCTAAATGAAGTACTAAAATTAATTAATAATATTATAAATGCTAAAGAATTATGAGGAAAGCCCTACGATCCTAAACGGATCATAGGGCTTT
>NZ_KV820771.1:0-30000 GCF_001815515.1 Nosocomiicoccus sp. HMSC059G07 | reverse complement strand
GCGACGGGGAGTTTTTCATCTCGCCGACGATTCGTCCGAACCACCCCTAAAAAGATGAAAAACCACTCTAAAACTCTATTTTCTATAGTACTCCCTATGAGGTGCTTTTACTCTATCTTCAAATTCTTTAACTGAACCAAACGGTTGGTCTCCTTTATTTAACGCCTCTTCTGCAAGACTAACAGCGAGTTCAAGATATTCTTTTTCTTTATTTGTCAGCATAATTATACTCCTAATCCTTTCTATACTTACTTTCTATTCTAGTCTGAAACAGATTATAAATCACTGAATTGAGTCAGGCATAAGTCCAACCTCGTCTATTATTTTATAATTTTGAGTTTAAAAATATCTCAATTAGGTAATTTTAAGAATAAGGAACACTGCCGTAACGGTTTTTGATTAAGTTCCTTAAATGGGACCTGTTAGTAATTTTGCTTTAATTACTACATATTTGATAGGAGAAATTTAAATGAAAAAGTTTTGGATGGTCCTGCTGGCCCTATCTTTTATAACGCTCGTTGCGTGTTCTTCTAATGAAGATAAAGACACGAATACTAGTAATGAGTCAGCGGACGAAAAGACAGAGGAAGTTGAGAAAGAAGAATCGACAGACACTGAGGGCGAAGAGAATAGTGAGTCATCTAAGAAACCTGAATATGATGAGTCGAAAGCTACGACTAACATCATGAAAAAAGAAGCAGACGGCTTACTTAGTACAATCGAAATGAAACATGCAGATGACGTATTACTAGAACAAAACCAGGTCACTGAGGGCGAATACAGCACACTTGGTGTGAAAGACAAAAAAGAGGCACAAGAAAAGGTTAAAGAATTCGGTGATGAAGAAAAATATAAAGACCAAGAAGGTGTCGAATACTCAGTAGAATTTAATGATGATACTTTCATCGAAACATTCAAAGTCGACTACACAGTCGCAGATCTCAGTGTAGTGTCATCACTACCTGACTCTGGTACAGAATCACAGTTTGTAAGCTATGAATTAAGTGTAGATAACTTTAAAAAACAAGGATATTATCTTGAAGGTGAAGAATCGACTGAAGTATTCCTTCTTGAACAAGAAGGCTATATTTATGAAGTATCTGTTTTACAAGACGGAAACAACAAAATTTTAAAACAGACAACTTATAACGAACAGTCATATGAATCGCTTGGCTTAGCAGATAAAAAAGCTGCAGAAGAACAATTTAAAGATATCACAAAAAATTATGAAGAGTTAAACAAACTTGACGGTGTGAATTTTGATATGAAATTCGAAGATGATAAATTCACAGTAGAAGGCGTCATGGACTATGAAAAAGTTAAAGATCTAGATAAAGTTCTTCAGTTAATGGGTATTGAGCAAGTAGATGAAAGTGCTAAAGAAGAAGCACGAAACTACACAGAAATCGCGATGGCCCTTCTAGGAAGCGGATTAGAACATGTAGAAACAAAGAAATAATATAAAAGCACGCAAGCTGAAGAATCCTTCAGCGCGTGCTTTTTATTTGAAAACTAATCCTTCTTATACGCAACCATCCCTGCACTTACAAAAAATAAGATTCCTGGAATGATGTAAAATAAAAATAAGAATCCACCCAGTTTTTCTGGTATCAGTGCCGCGAGTAGCATCATTACAAAGCTAATAACTAACATTGTAAATATCGTATTTCTCATTTTCATTGTAAAACCTCCAACTCTTAATATGTATATAAATTATACCCATCTAAACGATTAAAAACTAGTTCGCTTGGAACTAGGCTTAAATATCTATTACATCATCCCTGGCATAAGATAGTCAGTAAAATAGCATGAGATGATCTCTCAACAATCCATTGAAATCAAAAATATTAAAAAAAGAAAATAAAATAGATAGCTTTTAAAAAATTCATTCCCATTTGGAAAAATAAAAAATATTTGACAAGATGAAAATTGAATAGAGAATCAACATCAATTTAGGATAAAAATTCGAAATGTAAACCATGAGTATTTAGAGGATTATCAAATTAACAATGATTATAATACAATAGGTGAAGCAGTAGATGCACTTATTGCAGAAAACGTGAATTAAGTAATTTTAATTATATTATTAATATATAACGAAAGTTGTGATTTCAAAAGTTATTAAGTGTGTACAAGCAGAAGCAGAAAAAGGATAGTAGCGTGTGATGAAAAAACTATATGGCGAATTCAATACTTTTACTGTAAAGGATATCGAGGTCAGGTTCAAAATAAAAATCATAATTTTATAAATCTATTCGCTGACATGTATCTTGCACCATATGTATCCAACACGAACTAAATAACATCCTGCAAATGTTTAATGATTGGAATAACGAATTGATTAAGTTACTGGATTTGTACGATAAGAGAATGAACTTAGTCGTTCATAAAATGAACGAAGATGAATATTAAAAGTGCCCACGCAGAAAAAATTTTGCGTGGGTATTATTGCGTCCAATTAGTTAAGATTTACTTCTATTTTTTTCTAGTAACTCTTTGTTTGCTTATCTTTTTTCTTTTATTGTACTAATTAAAGCTATGATTGATATTCTATAACAAGTTACTAACACTTTTTAAATAGATTTCAGATAGTAAATAGAAAGAACATAAGGTGATTTTGGCCCCACTTATCGTGTTGGGGTTAGGCAAAGCCTAAAAATCGATAAGTACATACTTTTTGCTCGGTCACGAGTATGTGACTGCCCTTTATTAACTTAACAAAAGATTTTAATCAATCTATCATTGAAAATATTTCTTTTAATTAAATAAATATTTTTTTCTTCTCAGAGTAAATGCGGGCTCTGTCCCTTCAAGTACATCAATAATTTTGTTCCGAATTTCTTCGCTTTCAATACTCCCTGCTGTATAGGTTATTTCATTTTTAGATTTATCTATTGAGGAGTGTATGACTTGTTCAGCATCACAAGCTATTGCAATGTTTGGATTGTGTGTAACAATTATAACTTGTCTTCTTTTTTTAGCTTCAATTATACAAGGTACTAATCTATTATATACTGATTCATTGTCTAGATTATCTTCTGGTTGATCAATTATTATTGGTTCTTCTCCTTTGTTTAGCGCCAAATAAAAAACTAATAATACAATGCCGCGTTCACCAGGTGACAATTCAGATAGCTCTCTTCCAGCATAATTAAGATTAAATTCAACACCTAGGTAATCTAGATTACAGAGTTGCCTATAAAACCCTTCCCTATCTTTTATTATATCGAATGATTTATCAAGATCTTCTGAAACAACTTGCATTACATTATCTATAAATTGCATGACACCCTCAAATTCCGAGAAATTAGCTTCTTTTATAAATTGATTCATCTTAACGTATGCATTATTTTTCCCGTTAAATATTCCTGAATAACTATGATTCACATATGATAATATTTTTGATGGTAAATCGGAATCTTTTTGAACCAAATTAATTTTAAATTCAACACTTTCATCCACATAATTTAATAAATTAGTAAGCTCATTATCAATCGGTTGATAAACTTGAGAGTATACATCAAACAATCTACTCTTTTGTTCAAATAATTCTTTTATCATAGAATCTCGTTTCTTTTTCCATAATAAATATTCATTAGGATATGTCTCAGCAATTTTCTTTATTATGCCTTTGTAATAATATAATGTATCTACCTCGTCTTCAGAACCCTCAAGTTTAACTTTCTTTTCTTCCCATTCCTTTAAATCTTCTAGATATTTTTGATATTCCTTTTCTTTAGCATCTGATTTTTCTATAACATTTTTTTTGATTTGTTTTTGTTCTGTGAGCTTTTTATAAACTGATTCTTCATTAGGATGGTCGGAGTCATCCAACGCTTTTTGTAACTTTTCCTTCTTTAGCGATAACTCTTCTTGCTTACTTAACAACTTACTTTTTGGCGTTGTATATTGAACTATAAGTTCTTCATCGCTATTATTAAACACTTCATTCTTAACATTTTTCAAAGTATTATTAATATCATTTATTGAATTTTCAATTATTTTCACTTCGGTTATCGCATTATTTAAAATATCTAAGTTTACATTGATTGTTTTCAACTCTGTTTTATATGTTTCAATATTTTCTTCTAGTTCTAAAATCCTTTCATCGCAATTTTTAATTAATTCATCGTCTTCCTGACTCAATGAACTTACAGGTTTTTTGATTTTTTTTGGTTTATTCTTTATATGTCTATTCAATAAGTCCTGATATTTATCAAGATTTTCTTGCATTGATAGTTTATATTTTTCTGTTAATTTATTTTCAATACTGACTATATGCTGATTAACATCATCCATTTCATTTTGTATTTCCTTGGCTTTTGCTAGATATGCATGTGACTTATTTCTTATTAACTCTTCTAGTGAGTGAGCATTTGCCTTTTCAGTACTATCTACATATGAGAAAATCACTTTATTGATTTCCTCTTGGAACTCATCACCCAAATCTGTGCAAACTCTTTCGATAAATTTTTGAGGCAAATACTGTGCATATTGAACTTTTGTTCCTACTTCTGAATTTTGCAAGGTATTTTTAGATATTTTTTCTCCGTCTAACCAACTTATTACACCCGAATAATCTTCCGCATATTTATGTGGCGCTTTTCCAAACCTATCGTCATTTAAAAAAGAAGCCTCTGACATAGAGTTTGCCGAACATAAATGACCTATTATATCCGCAAAAGCACTTTTTCCGTTACCTTTATTACCTATAATAACTGATAAACCATTGTTTATAGGCATCTGATAGTTAAACCAATTAGATTCAGCGTTTCTAGCATCCTGATTTCGTGTTATATGAACATAGTCAATATAAGAACTTTTATTCTTACGAGTTTTATCTAACTTATCTGGAATTTCTCCAACAAAAACTCTTTCTTCTGGATGATTTATCGCTTGTATTAGTCCATCAAATGAAGTATCTGCTTTAATCCATAACTTTTCTTTTCTATTATATTGTTTTGGATTGTGATTATCAGAACAAATAATCAATGGCTTTGGACCTACTTTAGGCAAAACATGTGTTTGATATTCAATTATATCTTGTTTTTTACCTAATTCAAAAAAATGAATCTTTGACGCAATTTCTTCTTTAATAGCCATATTTACAGGCAGTGCATTTGTTATTACTTTATCTAAACCATTTGTTTTACTTCCGGTATGAATTGATAATAGTCCATTATGCATCTCACTAAACTTAACAATATCATTAAAATCCCAATATATTGTATCGTTTGATATTTTTGATTTTGCATTTTGTTCTAACATAATCGCATCGAACGATGTAGATAATTTAAATAAATCGCAGTCTTCAGGAAATATTATAATTATATGAAGGTTTGAAGCACCTTTATCACACCTTAATTCAACTCCTGGGAAAATAACTACATCATCCTCTGATAACTCTCTTAATCGTCTTATTCTTTCTACATCAATCAAAAAATGATCAGTGATTGCAACGGAAGCTATATCATTATCTTTCCATGCTTTTACCAATAATTCATCTGCGTCTTCACCTTTATATGCATCAAATGATGAAGCTGTATGTACATGTAAGTCCCATTGTCTCCATTCTGAACCTCTACTAATACTCAATTTAAATCCCCCTTAATAAATTAATTTCTTTAAATATTGTTCTCCGCCATCAATTCTGCCTGTTTTACTACTGTTTCCACTGCCATCTTTTGCAAATCTGGTGGGTAACCGTATTTCTTTAATAATCTTCTTACAGTGATGCGCATCTTTGCTCTTGCTGATTCACGTAAGTTCCAGTCTATACTCATGTTCTCTTTAACAGATTTTGTAAGTTCATGTGCGATTGCTCTTAATACTTCATCACCAAGAACTTCTTCTGCTGTATCATGTGAAGAAAGTGCATCATAGAATGCAACTTCTTCTTTAAGCATGCCATGATTTTCTCCTATTTTATATGACTCATTCATTTCTTTTGCTAGTTCAATCAGTTCCTCAATGACTTTAGACGTCTCGATTGCACGTTTATTGTACTGGTTAACTGCATTTTCTAGCATCTCCGAAAACTTCTTTGCTTTAACTAAATTCGTTTTCTGAACGGCTTTTATTTTCCCTTGTAACAGACGATTTAATAGTTCTACTGCTAAGTTTTTCTGAGGTAATGCTCGAACATCTTCCAAAAACTTATCCGAAAGTATTGATATGTCCGGGCTATCCAATCCTAGCGTTTCATATACATCGACTACTTCTTCAGAAATGATTGACTTTGAGATTAATTGATTAAGTTGATCATCAATTTGTGCGGTTGTTTTCTTGCCACTTCCTGATGGTATGAGCTTCATTAAGCCTGACTTAACCGCTTTAAAGAATCCTATTTCAGCGTTTAATTCTTGTGCTTCTGGCTCTGTCGAACATAAAGCAAATGCTTTAGATAATTCAGTCACCGTCTTTATGAAATGTTTCTTATCTTCTTCACCTAACCCAATAACAAAATCCATAGTTTCAGTAATAGCTTTCATTCGCTCTGATGATTTATCTGATAAGAAGTGATCATAATTATGTTGATAAAGCATATCTTGAATAATTTCGACTTTTTCGAGCATAAGGTCAACTGCAACTGATATGTCGATGCCTGTATTTTCACGATCAGATTCTGTATATTGCTTTAAAGCTTCTTTTAAACTATCCGCAATACCTATGTAGTCGACAATTAGTCCTCCTGGTTTATCTTTAAACACACGGTTAACTCGAGCAATCGCCTGCATCAAGTTATGCCCACGCATTGGCTTGTCCACATACATTGTATGCATAGATGGTACGTCAAATCCTGTTAACCACATGTCACGAACGATAACAAGTTTCAATTCGTCCTCATTATCTTTCATTCGACGTGCTAAAAAGTCTCGACGCCTTTTGTTACCAATATGTTGCTGCCAATGTTCAGGATCATTTGATGCGCCTGTCATGACAACTTTGATTACACCTTTATCATCATCATAAGAGTGCCACTCTGGTCGAATTCTTATGATTGCTTCATATAAAACAATTGCAATACGACGACTCATGACAACGATCATCGCTTTACCATGAATCGCTTTTTCTCTATTTTCATAGTGATGTACAATATCTTTTGCTAATTGCTCCACGCGACTTTCTGCACCTGCTAATGCTTCTAAACGTGACCATTTAGATTTCAATCGTTCACGATCTGACTCTTCTTGGTATTCAGTAATTTCTTCATAGTCACTATCTATATTTAGGTCTTCAGGTAATTGAAGCGGGATAATTCTACTTTCATAGAAAATACGAACCGTAGATTCATCTTCTACTGATTGTGTCATGTCATAAATATCAATATAATTACCGAATACAGCTGGCGTATTCTTATCCGCCATTTCAACGGGTGTACCAGTAAATCCTATGAATGAAGCATTTGGTAGTGCATCACGCATATATTTTGCATAGCCATATTTTGTTGCAATATCTGAATCATCTTTTTGCATTTCTGCTTGGAAACCATATTGTGTTCGGTGAGCTTCATCTGCCATCACAATCACATTCTTACGTTCCGTTAAAGCATCCATTGTGCTTGTACCTTCTTCAGGTGCAAACTTCTGCATCGTTGTAAAGATAATTCCACCTGATTCAACTGCTAGTAAATCTTTTAAATCTCTTCTATTTTCTGCTTGCTTCGGTGTTTGACGTAATAAATCCTTAGACATTGAAAAAGTTCCATACAGTTGATCATCTAGATCATTACGGTCTGTTAATACAACGACGGTTGGATTATCCATTTCTAATACAAGTTTCCCTGTGAAAAATACCATCGATAAACTTTTACCAGATCCTTGTGTATGCCAAATGACCCCAATTTTACGGTCACCCTCTGCACTTGAAGCTCGTTTTGCTTGTTCAACTGCTTTATTGACTGCGTAATATTGGTGATATGCAGCAACGATTTTAAAGGTGTTCTCTCCATCTGATTGGAACACAACAAAGTGACGTAAAATATCTAATAGTACCTCTTTTTTAAACATTCCACGCAATAATGTTTCTAGTTGAGGATTTGACGTAGGAGCAATAGTCTCTCCGTCTTCTGTACGCCACATCATAAAACGTTCTTCATTAGCAGTAAGTGACCCTGCCCTCGCGTTGACTCCATCACTAATTACTAAAAAGGCATTATAGTTAAACAGAGATGGAATTGTACGCTTATAAGTCTGAATTTGGCGAAATGCTTCTGTAATCCCAGCTTGCTCATTTGTTGAACTTTTCAGTTCAATCACGACTAATGGTAGGCCGTTTACTAAAACTACAACATCTGGACGTTTATTATTTTGACCCTCAATGACTGTAAATTGATTCACTGCAACAAAATCATTATTATTCATATTTTCAAAATCAAACAACCATAATTTTTCAGTTGAATTTCTACCATCATCTGTTCGATACTCTACATCAATACCATCTGTCACGAATTTTTGGAAGTTACGATTGTTTACAATTAAGCTAGGAGATTCAATCATAGTGACTAATTGAATCGCACGTTCAATCGAACTAGAAGAAGCTGACGGATTAATCTTCCGTAAAGCTTCCTCTAAACGATCATGTAAAACAACTTCTTGATAAGACTCACGCTCTGGATATTCCCCATCTACGGCAATATCTGGCCCATGAAGCGTTTCATAGCCTAATGCTTCTAACCATTCAAGAGTCGCCTGCTCCAGATCATCCTCATGAAATTTATACATCATCCGTCACCTCCATGTCATCTGGTAGTTCAACCTCACCTGATAGTAATTTAGGTAAGAGTGTATCTCGTATATTTACTAATCTGATGTTTTCTTCAGATAATTGTTGTTGTTTTAATTGTATGCTCGAAAAGACATTATGGAATTTGTTTAATTTTTTATCATCAGGTACTAGAATAATAATATTTTCTAAATCTGGTTTTGATAGTCCAGATATAACGCTACCTGTAGCTTGCGCCTTTAATCTATTAATACTTCTTAAAACAAAATGGTATAGTAATTCTGAGTATTCTCTTTTATAAGGTCTTATAGCAGCAACACCACGTCCTAAGGCATATTCTGAATCAGAATATGTAAGATTTCCTATAGTAGCTCTGATGCATAATATTAAATCTGATTTTATTGATATTCTCTTAGGATCACTAGTATATCTTTTTGGCGCTAATGAACTGCCATTAAAATCAGCCGCTCCATTCAATAAGGGTAAACCTTCTCCTTCTTCGTTGTATGTTGAGCTTTTAGGCGACAATCCCATAATGAGCTTGGAGATCTCATTGAGTTTATTTAAATTCCATCCCTCTGGTATCATCCCAAGTTCACTTTCAACCATTTTTCCACCACTTGATTTGTATGGATTTCCTTCTTCATTCGGAAATTCAAAATCAACAAACCAACGTTTGAATAAAATTTGGGCGAGTTCCTCTAGGTTATTTTGGATATTAAAATTATTATTTTCCTTTTCATATATCGCATCTAATATTCGAGTGATTTTATTTTGAATTTTTAATGAAGGCAATTGAACTTCTAAATTCTTTAAAGAATTTATAGTAATAGCTTGTTGAGTTGAGCCAATTGTAATTTTATTAATTTCATTTTTTCCATATTTTGATTGTAGCCAGTAGTAAATATATTTATTATTAACAACTTCTCTAAAATTTTTTAACCAGGTTAAATTTCCATCTTTAAAGTAAAATCTTTCTTTAGAATTAACAATATATGGTACACCTAAGGTACCTACTGATGTTAATAGTATATCTCCTTCTTCTGGTGCTCCATGTTTTTCTTTAATTTCCTTATATCTATCATAAGATATAAATAAAGGCTCTTTTATTTCTTTTCTATTATGTTTTAAAATGATCTCTTTTGAGCGATAAAACGGTATCCCTTCTTCAACATACTCTTTAGCAAATATTCTTTTACTAGAAGAAATATCGCATAGTTCACCTAATTTAACTTTTTTAAACTTCATACCCAATCCCCCCAAGTGCTTCACGGATTTGGTCTTCTAGTTTTTTCGATTCTTTAAATTGCTCAGCAAGTTCTGTTGTTAAACGTTCCATTTTTTCATCAAATGGTTCACCGTCGTCTTCCGCTTCTTCGAGTCCTACATAACGACCAGGTGTTAAAATATAATCGTGTTCACGTACTTCTTCTAACTTAGCTGCTTTACAGAAGCCAGCAATATCTTCATATGTTTCATCATTTGTTCCACGCCAAGCATGGTATGTTGTTGCGACTTTTTGAATGTCTTCCTGTGAGAATTCCTTTAACGTACGTGTCGCCATATGACCTAAATTTCTCGCATCAATAAATAAGATTTCACCTGAACGCTCACGTTTACCATTCTTCGCTTTATTTTTCGTAATAAACCACAAACAAACAGGGATTTGTGTAGAATAAAAGAGTTGTCCTGGTAATGTGACGATACATTCTACAAGATCTTCCTCAATTAACTTTTTACGAATTTCTAATTCAGATGACGTATTCGTAGACATGGATCCATTTGCTAAGACTATACCAGCTGTTCCAGTTGGTGCTAACTTTGATACCATATGTTGAAGCCAAGCATAGTTCGCATTTCCTGGTGGAGGTGTTCCATATTTCCAACGCAAGTCATCTTGAAGACGCTCTCCACCCCAATCACTTATATTAAATGGAGGGTTCGCTAAAATATAATCAGCTTTCAAACGCTTATGTAAATCGTTATGGAACGTATCTGCGTTTTGAGATCCTAAGTTAGCGTCAATTCCACGAATTGCTAAATTCATTTTTGCGAGTTTCCAAGTCGTTGGATTTGATTCCTGACCATATACTGCAATATCACCAAGTTTTCCTTGGTGTTCTTCAACGAACTTCTCACTTTGAACAAACATACCTCCAGAACCACAGCACGGGTCATAGACACGTCCTTTATATGGTTCTAACATTTCAACAAGTAGTTTTACAACTGACATTGGCGTATAGAATTCTCCGCCACCTTTTCCTTCAGCACTCGCAAATTTACCTAAGAAGTATTCATAGACACGTCCTAATACATCTTTAGAACGACTCTCTTTATCGCCGACTCTAAAAGAGAACATATCAATAGTTTCACCAAGACGTGTTTTATCTAAGTCTGGTCGTGCGAAGTTTTTAGGTAACACACCACGTAAACTTTCGTTTTCCTTTTCGATAGCGATCATTGCTTCATCAATGATTTGTCCAATTTCAGGCTTTTTAGCATTTTCTTTAATGTAAGACCAACGTGCTTCTTTTGGCACCCAGAAAATGTTCTCTGCTAGATATTCATCTTTATCTTCTGGATCTGCCCATTCTTCATCTTGTAATTGCTCATACAATTCTTCAAATGAGTCAGATACATACTTTAAAAATAATAAACCTAATACGACATGTTTATATTCCGATGCATCCATACTCCCGCGAAGCTTGTCTGCCATCGCCCATAGCTTTTCCTCAAATCCAATATTTGCTGACATAATAATTCCCTCACATACACTCATTAATAATATTGTATAAATAACTTATTATCCCTATCATATCAACAATTATAAGCGCTGTCATAATTTGATAGAACAATTATCTCACTTAATGATAAAAAAGCCATATATCAATTCATTGAACTGATATATGGCCTTAATATTTTATGATTTTTTATTACATCATCCCTGGCATGCCGCCCATGCCCATGTCTCCGATGTTGTCTTCTTCAGGTATATCAGCAACGACCGCTTCTGTTGTTAAGAACATTGATGCGATTGATCCTGCGTTTTGGAGTGCTGAACGTGTCACTTTTTTAGGGTCGACGATTCCCGCTTCAATCATATTCACCCATTCGTCCGTTTCTGCGTTATAGCCAACGCCACCTGTTTGTTCTTTTAGTTTCGTTACAATGACTGAACCTTCAAGTCCTGCGTTTTCTGCGATTTGTCTTACTGGTGCTTCGAGTGCTTTTAGTACGATGTTTATACCTGTTTTTTCATCGCCTTCTGCATCTAGTGATGCGACTTTGTCATACACCTCAATCAGTGCAGTTCCACCGCCTGATACAATTCCTTCTTCGACTGCTGCACGTGTTGAGTTTAACGCGTCTTCAATACGAAGTTTACGTTCTTTCATTTCTGTTTCTGTCGCCGCACCGACTTTTATAACTGCGACACCACCTGAAAGTTTTGCGAGACGCTCTTGAAGTTTTTCTCTGTCGAAACTTGAGTCCGTTTCTTCAAGCTGAGCTTTTATTTGAGATATACGTCCATTAATCGCGTTCTCATCACCGCTTCCTTCTACAATTGTCGTGTTTTCTTTATCGACATGTACTTTTGAAGCTGTACCGAGCATATCTAAGCTAGCGTCTTTTAACTCGAGTCCTAAGTCTTCAGTGATGACTTGGCCACCTGTTAAAATTGCGATATCTTCGAGCATTGCTTTACGACGGTCACCAAATCCTGGTGCTTTTACAGTGATTGCCGTAAATGTACCACGTAATTTATTTAGCACGAGGTTCGCAAGTGCATCCCCTTCAACGTCATCTGCAATAATTAAAATCGGACGTCCTTGTTGAACGATTTGTTCTAAAATAGGTAGTAAATCGTTTTGGAAGTTCGTGATTTTTTTATCTGTAATGAAGATATATGGATTATCGAGTTCTGCGATCATCTTTTCAGAGTCTGTCACCATATATGGAGATGAATAACCTCTATCAAACTGCATCCCTTCAACGACTTCTAATTCTGTATTTAACCCACGAGACTCCTCAATAGTAATGACACCGTCGTTACCGACCTTTTCCATCGCTTCAGAGATAAATTCTCCGACTTCTTTATCGTTTGCTGAAATCGCACCGACTTGAGCGATCGATTCCTTATCTTGTACTGGTTTTGAAATGTCTTCTAGTGCTTTTACCGCTTCTTCAACAGCTTTTGTAATCCCGCGGCGAATGCCGACAGGGTTTGCGCCTGCTGTTACGTTTTTAAGCCCTTCCTCGATCATTGCATGAGCGAGAATTGTTGCTGTTGTTGTGCCATCTCCTGCGATGTCGTTTGTTTTTGTTGCAACTTCAGATACGAGTTTTGCGCCCATATCTTCAAAGCGATCTTCTAACTCGATTTCTTTTGCGATTGTCACACCATCATTTGTAATGAGAGGTGCTGTAAATTGTTTATCTAAAACGACGTTACGTCCTTTAGGTCCAAGTGTCACTCTCACTGCATTTGCGAGTTTTTCAACTCCACGTAACATCGATTGACGTGCATCTTCAGAAAATTTAAGTTCCTTAGCCATTTATATCTCTCCTTATTCTACTACTGCTAAAATATCTTGTGCGGGTACGATTAAATAACTTTTCCCTTCGTAATCCACTTCTGTTCCTGTAAATGAGTTGTAAACGACTTTGTCGCCTTCTTTAACATCTATTTTTAAAATTTCTCCGTTATCTAACGTACGTCCAGGTCCTACTGCAACAACTACACCATAGACCGGTTCTTCTTTTGAAGAATCTCCAGTTAAAATAATACCAGAGGACGTCGTTTCTTCTTTTGTATATTTACTAATATCTAAAATCACTCTATTTTCTAAAGGTCGTAACATTGTTATAGCCTCCTCAATAATCGTCTTTTAGCACTCATCACTGTAATGTGCTAACTGATTTTTATAGTACATCAAAGATAGTCAAATTTCAAGTTATAGCATTTCGTTTTCATGTTTTATATTGTAAAATGGTACTATTGTTTAAAGACTTATTTTAAGGAGATTGTTTATGAATAGAACTATATATAGTTTATTTATTGTCGTGATGTTTGGGGTCATTCAAATCGCAGGTATTCCAATTCAAATTTATATCGCACTTAAAAATCCTGGTGCGAGTGTTCAGGAAATTTTAAGCTTATATATGCCCTATCAGTTTGTTATTTACATTATCGGACTTATCATTATTTTAGTTTTAGGTAATATCCACAAAGATAAAAACATTTTTGAAAGTGGTGTTAAAACCCCACCTCTTCAAACGGTCGCATGGATCTTTGGAGGCCTAATACTTGCGTACGGTGTACAAATCATTACTGCACAAATTAACATTCACCTATTAGGAAATCCACTGGAAAGTGAAAACACAAAGCATATTATGGAAATGATTTCTAACATGCCATATATGATTTTCTTTGTAGCAGTCATCGGTCCGATTATCGAGGAATATGTGTTTAGACGCGCAATTTTCGCTGAAATATACGAGAGACTCCCGATGAATAAAATCGCTGCATTTTTAATTGCAGGTTTGATTTCAGGATTTGTTTTTGCTATCGCGCATTTTGACTTTACGCACATTTTAATTTACGTCGGAATGAGCTATGTCTTTAGTTTTGTCTACGTAATGACAAATCGACTACTCGTGCCAATCGTCGTTCATATGCTAATGAATGGATGTGTTGTACTACTACAACTGACTTTTAAAGATCAAATTGAAAAACTCGAACAACTTCAAACGAACGGTTTAATTATCATTAAAACTATATTCAATACGATAATATAAGTAAAACTCTCAAGAATTTCTTGAGAGTTTTATTTTAAATACATTCGGTAAAATTTTACAGACTTTACCGAACATGCACTTTTATATTTATATCTATTATTTGCTAAGCGGTCGTATAGTTTATCTCTAAAAATTTTAGGGATAATTTTTAATATAACGATCGGCTTAAATAGGCGATTGGCGTCCATAAGCATATGAATGACCGCGTTTGATTTATTATATATTTTATCTTTAGAAATATACGACACACTTTCAGCGTCGATATTAAATGGTAGCTGTTTAAACCATTCACTATTAAAGTCCGTAATATATAAGTCATCATTTTTATTCACTTTAACTACTAGATTGATAAACCGACTGCATAAATCGCAGTCTCCGTCATATATGAGTACTTTTTTCATAACATTACTCCAATACATTAAAGTTCAAATATTAATATATACAAAATCCCTTTAAGTATCACTTAAAGGGATTTCTTTTGGATTCTATTTAATTTTACACTTTTTCAATTGTGATTGTCCATGATGCATCATCTAACTCTCGAATTCAGTTAAAAAATTCCGAGTGATTACTCACTCGGAAAATTAAACTATATTTCTAGACTCATTCTTGGTCCAAACGCTTCGTGTAGATACTTGTAATATCTACCAAATAGAATTAGCATTATTAAGCTACTCATGATATTTATCATAAGAAATAATTGAAGTTTTTATATTTTTAATAATTTCTTCATTGTTAGTAACAATATCAAGAACATCACTATTCATATTAATAATAAAATTTTTGTTATAAAAATAAAGATAATTATCTTGAGCTTCTGTTGTTTTCATATATAAATAATAATCATAAACGGCGCTTATATTCACATCTTTTATTTCAGAAAAAGTATATTCTATTAAATCTCCATCATCAATGACATTAATTATTTTTTCTTTCCATAAATGTGAGGATTTATATAAGTTTAAATATTCTTTTGTGGCTAAATTCAATGAATCTTGTGAAAATTTGTTGACTGAAACATTAGACAGGTAAAGTATATTTAATAATTCTTCATTTTTAAACTGGTCAATAATAAAATTAATAATAAAATTATTTATATTATCAAAATCAAATCTTACTCTATTTTCATTTTCTACATAAAGATAAGGACTAATGTTAACGTTAGTAAGATCAAGATTAAAAGGAACATCATTACTCATCTAATCACCTAATCTTCTAAGGTTTTTATCATAATTAAAGTCCGTAATATATAAGTCATCATTTTTATTCACTTTAACTACTAGATTGATAAACCGACTGCATAAATCGCAGTCTCCGTCATATATGAGTACTTTTTTCATAACATTACTCCAATACATTAAAGTTCAAATATTAATATATACAAAATCCCTTTAAGTATCACTTAAAGGGATTTCTTTTGGACTCTATTTAATTTTACACTTTTTCATCGGAAAATTGAACTATACTGCTAGACTCATTCTTGGTCCAAATGCTTCGTAATGTACTTTACTCATATCATATTCATTGTCTAGAGAAGCATTAATCATCGCTTGGTTAAATGCTAATGAACCTGATATATAAATTGAATAATCATCATAACCACTAATATCATTTGCTGTTAAGTAGCCATCGTCTTTAGTATATCTAATGTTAATATTTACATTTTCTTTCAATGATTTTAATTCTTCTTTAAATGGTAGTGTTGTTTCATCAGTCGTTGATATGATTAAATCAATATCTTTATTATGTTTTACAGCACTCTCTACCATAGACATAATCGGCGTTAAACCAACGCCTCCAGCAATAAATAATAGTTTCTCATCTGAATGATCTAGTAAGAAATCACCAGCTGGTGCTGAAAGTTCAATCATATCTCCTTCATTTAATTCATCAAATAAATAATGAGAAACTACGCCTGCTTCGTCTTTTTCACCTTCACGTTTAACGGCAAATTGTAAACCATTCGTTGTATTAATTGAACAAATCGAATAGTGTCTTAAAGCTTCGTATGGGTAATCGTTTGGTTTAACTTTCACTGTAATATACTGACCAGGAAGGATTTCAGGTAGTGCTTCATCATTATCAACAGTGAATCTAATCACATCATCTGTCAAATACTCTTTTTCTTTTACAGTAAATGATTTAAACCCATCCCAAGCTGCTTCTTCATACATTTTTTCTTCTACATCAATAAATATTTGAGCAATCTGATTATAATACTTTGCCCAAGCATTAATGATATCATCCGTTGCTACGTCGCCAAGTACTTCTTTAATACCGATGAGTAAATATTTACCGACGATAGGATAATGTTCTTTTTTTACATTTAATGCACGATGCTTATGACCGATTCCGATGACTGCAGGTACAATCGCTTCTAAATTATCGATATGCTCTGCAGCTGCAAGAACTGTGTTTGCGAGTGCTTTTGGTTGATCACCAAATTTTTGATTTGTTTGGTTAAACATGTTTAATAATTCATCATGATTTTCGAACATACGCTGATAAAATGTACTCGTAATTTCACTGCCATGTTCTTTTAATAATGGAACTGTTGCTTTAACGAGATCTTTTTCTTCGTTTGTTAGCATGTTATCCCTCCTCTCTTAATTTTAACATCTATAAATTGATACTACATAAAAAAACCTTGACATCTTTATGTCAAGGTTAGTCTAGAATCCACGGCCAGCGCCTCCGCCTCCGCCGCTTCCTCCTCCGAAGCCACCAAATCCTCCGCTACCGCCGGAGAATCCACCGCCACTTCTACCTGAAGGGAAGAATATTGGTGTTCCACTTCGGCGATAAGACGGACGTCGTCTACCTCCACGTGGTGGTCCACCTCGGTTGTTTTTATTCATAATGTAAAATAATATTGTAATAACAATTACTAAAATGAGCGTATTAAATAAAAATGTATAGAACTCATCATCATTAGAAGTTTCTTCTGGCTGTTCGTTTGTGAATTCACCGGTTTCTTCATCGTATCCATAGGCATTTAAACTTTCTTCGTATAGTGCTTTATAGAGATTTTTTAATGCTTTGTCGTAATCTCCTCGTTTAGCATCTTCGAGTGCGTAATCATCGATAATTTTACCGATTTTTGCATCGTTTAAATACCCTTCAATTTCATAACCTACTTGAACGTCAATTCCTCGGTTATTAAATTCATTGTCGTTGTCGTTATTAAATAGTATAACGATACCGTTATCTCTTTCTTTTTTACCGACACCATATTCTCTTAATGCACGTAGTGCAAAGTCTTGACGATGCTCTTGCCCTGTTGAGTCCATCGTCATCAGCAACATTTCTACTCCGGTCCCCTTTTCTAAATGGGACCCTAGTTCATTTAACTCATAAATTGTCGACTCATCTAATACGTGCGCATTATCTTGAACAAAATAATGCGACGTATCGAGTTTCGGCATTTCAACGCGTGCTGCCGTTGCGACTGGTGTTGTTAATATAATGATGAGAAGAAGTGGAATGATCCGCTTCATTACTCATCACCTGAGTTATCCTCTTGATTCGTGTTAAAATCTACACCCGGCACTTCTTTTGCACCTTCACTTGCTTTAAAGTAGTCTTTCTTCTCAAAATTAAAAATCATAGCGATAATGTTCCCTGGGAACACACGTGTTTGTTTATTATATTCATTTACTGATTCGTTATAATCTTGACGTGCGACTGCGATTCTGTTTTCAGCACCTGCAAGTTCATCTCGTAATCCTGTAAATTGTTCGCTAGCTTTTAAGTCAGGATAATTTTCAGCAACAGCTAATAAACGAGATAAAGCACTAGTCATTTGATCGTTTGCTTCACTTAACTCATTTACTCCGTTTGCACCTGCTAAACGTGCACGTGCATCCGCAACATCTTGAAACACTTCTTTTTCGTGTGAGGCATAGCCTTTCACTGTTTCAACTAAGTTTGGAATTAAATCTCCACGACGCTGAAGCTGCGTTTCAATTTGTGATTCTTTTTCATTGACTTGTTCATCTAACTGAACAAACTTGTTATATTTTGGCATTATAAGGATTGCCAATACAATGATAATCCCGAGTACAATACCGATTGGTGCTAATAATTTTTTCATTGGAAAACTCCTTTTTTAAATATAAATTCATTATACTAAAGAAATATTATATACGACTACTTTTAAAGTCATGAACATTTCCAATATAATATAGTAATATAATAGTACCCCACATCAAGGAGTGAGAAACTTATGGTAACAAAATTTAAAGATTTTGAGTACAAACGACCAGATTTTGATTTATTTAGAGAACAGGTCGATGGACTCTTAAGCGCATTTGAGAAAGCAGAAACAGTAGAAGATGCAGAAGTCGTTATCGATCAGTACAATGAGAAAATTAAACACATCCATTCGATGATTACGATCGCAACTGTTCGTGCATCTATCGACACGAAAGATGAGTTTTATCTTGGTGAGCGTGATTTTTACGATAACAACTTGCCGATTCTGTCTTCTGTAACAAACGATTATTATAAAGCGCTTGCAAATAGTCCGTTTCGTGACGAATTAGAAGGAAAATACGGCAAACAGTTATTTGCATTAGTCGATAATGAGATTAAAGGGTTTGACCCTAAAGTTAAAGATTTAATGACTGAAATTAACGTATTAACATCGAAATATTCGATTTTACTGTCATCTGCTGAAATTGAATATGATGGTAAAAAACTTGCACTCACAGAATTTTCTCCGTATATGATTAACGATGACCGTGAAGTGAGAAAGTCTGCGATGTATGCTAAACAAAATTTCATGAAAGAACATCTCGATGAAATCGATGATATTTATGATCAACTCGTCAAAAAACGTCATGAAATGGCAGTTGAGCTCGGATTTAACAACTACACAGAGCTCGGATATGTTCATATGAACCGTATCGATTATAACCGAGAGATGGTAGAAAATTATCGTAAACAAGTACGTGACTACGTCGTACCTTACGTGAGTGAATTAAGAAAGCGACAAAAAGAACGTATCGGTGTATCAGACTTAAAATATTACGACCTTGCTTATGAGTTTAAATCTGGAAACCCAACACCTAAAGGTGGCACTAAAGCAATTATGGAAAATGGTGCAAAAATGTATAGAGAATTATCTAAAGAAACGGATGAGTTCTATACATTTATGACAGAACGAGAATTATTCGATGTCGAGGCTAAAAAAGGAAAAGAAGGCGGAGGATATTGTACATTCATAGAAGATTATGAAGCGCCGTTTATCTTCTCAAACTTTAACGGGACTCAAGGTGATATCGAAGTGCTTACTCACGAAGCAGGACACGCATTCCAAATGTACTCTTCACGTCACTTCTCAGTTCCAGAATACATTATGCCAACATATGAAGCATGTGAGATTCACTCGATGAGTATGGAGTTCTTTACGTATCCATGGATGGAATTATTCTTTAAAGAAGATACAGATAAATTTAAATTCTCTCATCTTTCAGGTGCGTTAGAATTTTTACCGTACGGTGTAGCGATCGATGAATTCCAACACGTCGTATATGATAATCCTGAATTAACACCTGAAGAACGCCGCGCAGAATGGAAGAAAATTGAAGCGGTATACTTACCAGATAGAGACTATGAAGACATCCCTGCATATGTAGATGGTGCTTTTTGGCACGGTCAAGGTCACTTATTTGCGTCTCCATTTTATTATATTGACTACACGCTCGCCCAAGTGTGTGCACTACAGTTCTTTAAACGTGTAATGGATGACTTTGTAGCCGCATTTGGCGACTATTTAACGCTATGTAAACTCGGTGGTTCACTACCATTTGGTGAATTAGTAAAAGTTGCCAACTTAAAATCTCCGTTTGAGGACGGAACGTTAGAAGAAGTCGTAGATTTCGTAAAAGATTATTTAAATGATATCGACGATAAAAGTCTATAGAAAAATGCCACATCAAAGATGTGGCATTTATTTTTTGATTTTTATTTTATTAGTTTTTCTTACTAATAGCATGAGTCCTGCACTTAATAAAATAATTTCTATTACGTATAGTAATTCTATACTCTCGTTAACACCTGTATCTGGTAACTCTTTTGCACCATGTGGTGTTTTCTTCTTTTCAGAATCCTTTGATGATTTAGATGTCGACTTTTTATTAGACTCTTTATCTGACGTAACAGCTGTGTCAGTATTTGAGTTATCCGTTACGAGTGTATCATCTGAAACAATTGGGTTGTTATTTCCAGGTTTTTCTTCTACACCAATCGCGTCGAGTACGTTATCATCCGCTTCTTTAACCTGTTCATCAATTGTGTCGATGATATCATTATTATTCGGCGGATTTTGAGTGTCTTCATTATCAGTTTCACCTGGTTTATTTGTTTCTGGTGTTTCTGGCTCTTGTGGTTTCTCAGTTTCGTTTGAGTTATCAGAGTCAGTAGATTCATCAGGGGCTTCTGATGGGTTATCCGCATAATTCGTTTGATTTTGTTTTGTTTCTTCTTGAGTTGCTGAGTTTTCAGTATCTGAAGCATTCGTTTCTTCATCTGCAGAAGAAACAGGTGCAATTAATAACATAATCAGTACCGAAAATAACAATAATTCTTTTAGTTTCATAAGCCTGCCCCCTCGTATTCGTTATCTTTAGTATAGATAAATATAGGTAGTTTTTCTATCGACAACACTATTTGTCACATAACTTTAATGCTTATGAAACAATCTATAAATACTTATGAAAGAATGTTATGTTTTTTATATTTAGCGAGATATATAAATATAATATCGAGTATCATATATAACCCGATTCGACTCGTCATCATTAAGTTCGTATTCGTCACTTCTTCAGAGAAAAATACCGTATAATCTGATAAGCGCTCGACTCGATATGAATTACCATCTGTAATCGATACTGTTTCTACTGATCGTTCATTCGCAAGCCTTAACGCTTTCATAATTTCAGGGTTGTCATTCGTACTAATCGTAATCATACAATCTTTTGACGTAAATTTTGATAAACGACCTCGTAACGATGTTAAATCGTTAACGACAAAAACCGGGATATCTAACTCGATTAATTTACTCTGAAAGTCTAAACTTACTGGAAGACATTCTCCCGCTCCAAATAGTAACACTCTTTCTTTTTTAGCAATTACCTTTGTAACGTCACTTAGAATCTTTCTATCAACTAGTGTGTCATTACTATGTAACACTCTTAACGTATTTTGAAATACTTTTTGGAAAATTGTCGACTCATTATCAGATACTATTTGCACATTACTCGATAAAGGATTTTCATTAATAGAATGAAGTTCTTTCGCGAGTTCGACTTTTAATGATTTAATACCTGATAAGCCGAGTCTTTTACTAAATCGAATCACCGCAGCGTCACTCGTTTGACTCTCTTTAGATATTTCTTGAACTGTCATATGAGTCACGTCTTCTGGGTGTTCTAATATAAAATCTGCAATTTTTAACTCAACTGGTGTGAAATGTTCATACCTTCTACGGATAAGTTCTAATACTGAAAACATGAGTGCTACCTCCAGTTGTTTAAATCTTCTTGCGCTGACTAATGACAGGGTCTTCTTTGAATCCTTTTAATGTGTAATGCGTCATTTCGACGTAACAATCACCATCTTCTGCCATCACTTCCACACCGATAGATTCTTCACGCGGGAAAATTCTCGCCGTCATCGTATGCTCTCCGTCATTTATAAAAATCTCAATGGATGAGCGGTCCATAAATATTTGTAGTCGTTCGAGTGGTCTTGTTAACTCTATACTTCTAGTTGTCCCGTCTACTCCTGAAATTAGTGCGCCGCTAAATGTACGATCAAGCGTTATCTTTTGTTCCTCACTGTTATAAGATACAATCGTTTCTTCACGATTACTCTTTCTCAGTAAAAAGAATAACTCACGTGCATTATTTTCTTTGATATCGATATTTAACTCATAACTGTCCCCATAAAAATCTGTGAGTGGTTTACGATGTTCGTTAAAGTATCCAATTGCTTTTAATTCGTTTCTTCTTAACTCTTTTAAATGTGGATGCGGAGTTTGAATGAGTCTGTCTCCATTCACCGTTAACACTCGAGGAATTGTCAGTGCATTTTTATAGCCTTCAATCTCTGTAGGATACTTACTTTCTTCAGCAGACATCCAAGCGATTAAAACACGTCGTCCTTCAGAATCCAATGTCGTCACTGGTCGATAAAAATCAAATCCACCATCAAATTCTCTATAATCATCGTGATTAACAAATAACGATCCATATTCAAAGTCATTAATGACGTATCCTGACTGATAAATATTCCAAAAATGATGTTTAAACTTATCGAGCCCTCTCGGGTTAAACATTAACACTTCGGCATCATCTAACGTAAATAGCTCCGGTGATTCCCAGAAATATCCAAACATATCGTAACCTGTATTGACTTCACCTAAAAACTTTAAATCTTCGAGTGATTTACCACGGTACATGATGATTCGCCCAAACTCTTCGTCGTTCATTGTTCCGATCATCATATTGATTTCACCGTCGTGTGTAAATACGTATGGATTCCTAAAATATTGTTTGTAACCAGGTTCAACTTCCCTTAAAATCGGTGCGGGATATTTTTTGATTTTAAAATCTGTATCGATAACACCTGCACGTTGATATGTATGAACTCCGTCTGATTTTTGCTGTTCACCAGTAAAAAATAGCGTCAGTTCATTGTTGATTAAAGTTAAATTCCCGCCGTATAGATTGTCTTTATCATATAAGTCATCTGGACGTAATTTAATTCCTTCGTTATTAAAATGAATTAAGTCTTCACTCGTCACGTGATATAAATACGTTGCACTTTCTTCGTTAGTTGCAGGTTCCCATTCATAAAAGATATGGTACAGACCATTAATGTAGAAGAATCCACAAGGTGCACCGAGTATTCCCATCACAGGTTGAACGTGATAATTTAAACGCCATTTACTCATCATCGATGACTCAATAGCTGTTTCGATTTGTTCTGAGTTGTAGTCTTCGATTCGTTTCATCCTACTCGTCCCCCTTTAACGTTTCTTTTAACGCCTGTTCTTCTGCTTTTAAATAACGTCTATACCCTACTTTAGATACAGTGATACTAATTTCGTATAATAAAATCATTGGTAACGTTAGTAAAAAATGCGTCATAACGTCTGGTGGCGCAATGATTGCTGCCAAGACAAATAAGATGAAGTACGCATATTTTCTATTCTTCTTTAAAAACATTGGCGTAATAATGCCAAGTTGTGTCATAAATAAGACGAGAATTGGCATTTGAAATATTATACCAAAAGGAAGTACCGTGCGTACTAAAAAGCCAAAGTAATCATTAATACCAATCGTCGTCACAATCCCCATTTCAACTGATAAACTAAACGTAAATTTCACGATATACGGTACGACGATAAAATAAGAAAACACCATTCCTATAATCATAAGAATGAATGCAATCGGTATGTATATAAGTGTTACTTGTCGCTCTTTTTCATATAGACCTGGACTAACAAACGCCCAAAACTGATATAAAATTACTGGGAGCACTAGTATAAACGCGATAATAACGATCATCGTTAAGTAAATTCTTAACGGATCTGTCACGTTAAACGCATGCATTTCAGTCATTTCTAACCACGGTGCATTTTGTAAATAATGAACAAGTGGTTTTGCAAAATAAAATCCAATCAGTAACGCTGCGACAAAGAAATACGTGACAAATAAAACGCGCTTACGTAACTCTTGAACGTGCTCGATTATTTCTTTCTTTTCCTGCATAAAGCCACCTCACGGAAAAAAAGGTGGCGTTCGCCACCTTTAATCAACTATCTTTGAATTGTTTCGTCTTCTTGTTTCGTTTGAATTTTAACGACTTCTTCTTTTTTCTCTTCAGGTTTTTCGTCTTCTCCTAAACCGTTAAAGCCTTCTTTAAATTCTTTAACTGTAGTTCCGACTGAACGACCAAGTTGTGGTAACTTTGTAGGTCCGAAGATTAAAAGTGCAACTGCAGCGATGATAATTAAACTTACCGGTGCTACAGCGCCGATTGTCATAGGAAATAATAATACGCTCATCTTTTCCCCTCCTAATTGTTATGCTTCATATAGAATAATAACGCCTGCATTTCAACGCTTAAATCTATATTATGTACAGTAACTTCGTTTGAAACTGCAAGTTTTTCTGGTGTGAAGTTTAATATCCCTTTAATCCCAAGGGCCTCAAGTTTGGAAGATAGATCAACTCCGACTTGACCAGGAACTGTTAGAATCGCCACTTCTGCTTGAATATCTTGAACAACGGATTCTAACTCGCAAATATCTTTTACTTCAACCCCATTTATTGTTTGTCCAATAATATGTTGATCTATATCAAAGGCTACCGCTATTTTTATTTTATCATGAATTTTTGTAAAATTATAGTTTAGTAGCGCACTTCCGAGATTACCAACACCAATTAGTATAACGTTCTTCATCCCTGTGCCTTGGACTTGTTCTGAAAAAAACTTAACGAGTGCATGGACATTATATCCATACCCTTTTCTGCCAAGCTCTCCAAAATAAGAAAAATCACGTCGAATCGTTGCTGAGTCTATATCAAGTGCTTCGCTAATCTCTCTAGAAGACACTCTATCAATTCCGTTGTCTTCACTTTGTTTGAAATACTTGAAGTATAAAGGCAATCGATCTAATGTTGCGTTCGGTATTTTCTGCTTCTTTAACAAAAGACTCACCTCAAATATTTTGTCATTTAATTATACCATATAAGTCAATGACTTTAAGGTTTTTATCGTATTTCTCATACATAACATGGTACACTACACTTACTGAGAAAGAGGGATTTTTATGATTGTCATGAGCTTGCAAAACGTTGAAAAAAATTACGGTTCAACAGAAATTTTAAAAAATATAAATTTAGAAGTTAAATCGAGAGAAACAATTGGTATTGTCGGTGGAAATGGTGCGGGGAAAACAACTCTCATGAAGATTATGGCAGATGAATTATCGTATGATGGCGGTAATATCTCGACACCAAAAGATATTTCTATTGGCTATTTAACACAAGAAATGTCACTCGAATCCGACAAAACTGTACGTGAAGAAATGAATCTAGCATTTAGTAACGTATTAAAAGTAAAAGATAAAATCGATATCGTCACAGAGTGGCTAACAAATCATGAGTATACACACGTAGACTATAACGACCAAGTGAAACGATTAGAGTATCTTCAAAACTTTTTTGAAGCTCATAATGGCTACACAATCGACGTTGAAATTAAAACGGTCATTACTGGACTAAACTTTAGCTTAGAAGACTTAGACCGACCGATAAATGAATTTTCTGGTGGTCAAAAAACGAGATTACAACTCGGTAAAATGCTTCTTTACCGCCCGGACATTTTATTACTCGATGAGCCTACGAACCACCTTGACCTAGAAACTGTCGAATGGCTAGAAAACTATTTAAATCGCTATACTGGATCTGTCGTCGTTATATCCCACGACCGATTTTTCTTAGACCGTATCGTCGATAAAATTTATGAAATAGAATTCCAACAAGGAAAATTATATCACGGTAATTACACGAATTATCAAAAACAAAAAGAAGAAGATTATAATCGTGAGCTTGGACTATATAGGAGACAACAAGATGAAATCAAGCGACTTGAAATGTTCGTCGAGAAAAACATCGCACGTGCATCGACGAGTGGTATGGCAAAAAGTAGACGTAAAATGCTCGAACAAATGGACCGAATCGATTCTCCAACGCGCGATACAAGGCAAGCACAGTTTCATTTCACCATTGAAAAGGAAAGCGGAAATGACGTACTACGTGTGAAAGAACTTGCGATTGGATATGACGAGGTTATCAATAACGACTTAAACTTCTTCGTTGAAAAAGAGGATCGTTTACTCGTTTTAGGACCAAATGGTATCGGTAAATCTACTCTCATTAAAACAATCGCAAAATTACTTCCTCCTATCAGTGGTGACATCCAGTACGGTACAAACGTATCGATTGGTTACTATGATCAAAAACAAGCAGAGTTCTATTCTGAAAACACGATACTTGAAGAGTTATGGAAAGAGTATCCTCATTTTCAAGAACAAGATATTCGTAAAATACTCGGACAATTTTTATTCACTCAAGATGACGTACTTAAGCATGTCTATCAGTTAAGTGGAGGAGAAAAAGCACGCATACAACTCGCTAAACTCATGCTACAAAAAAATAATTTGCTACTACTCGACGAGCCTACAAACCACTTAGACATTCAAAGTAAAGAGATGCTTGAATCAGCATTGATGGATTACCCAGGTACAATTATCGCCGTATCGCACGACAGGTACTTCATCAAAAAGCTAGCAAATCGCATTATGGAAATGGATACGCAAAAAACGAAAATCATAAATGGTGACTATGAATACTATCTCCATAAAAAAGAAGAGGAAGAAGCACAACGTGCATTTGTAGAGGAAACAGTGGAGAAAGATACTAACGACGATTACCTAAGACAAAAAGAACTTCGTAGCCAAATACAAAAACTATCGAGAGAAAGCGACAAACTTCAACAAAGAATAGAAATAATCGAGACAGAAATTGAAAAAGTCGAATTAGAAATGACACAGCCAGAAGTATTCAACGATTTTGAGAAAACAAATGAACTGAATGAGAAGCTCGAGTCACTGAATACTGAACTCGAATATAATCTATTAGAATGGGAAGAAATAGAGATTAAAAAATCAGAACTTGAATAATTCTCCACAACAATACACACATAATCCATAAGTTATGCACAAAGTTATCCACAACTGTGCATAACTTTTTTATTTTGTCGTAATTTTTATTAAAAAACACATCAGATTTAGGCTGATGTGTTAGTATATTACGTCTTCTATATCTATATAGTTATATCCATTTAAATTTAAATCTGCGAAATCTCCACGTTTATACTGTTCGTACGCAACGGCCCCAATCATTGCAGCGTTGTCGGTACAGTATTTTAAACTCGGTATATATAATTCTACTCCGTTTTCTTTTGTTAACGTTTCGAATCGTTCTCTAAGTCCACTATTCGCTGCGACTCCACCAGCAACGATTAATGTCTTTATATTTTCTTCATTTAAAGCGCGCATTGTTTTTGTCGTTAAGACATCTACGACGCTTTCCTGGAAGCTTTTCGCAACATTTGCTGGTTTAATTTCGATGTTTTTCTGTCTTTCATTGTGAAGTGTGTTAATTACGTTTGATTTTAAACCACTAAAGCTAAAGTTATATCCCTCATCTTGCAATGCACGTGGGAAATTGTACGTATCGATGCCTTCTTTAGATAACTTATCTATTTCTGGACCACCTGGATACGGTAATCCGATTACACGAGCGACTTTGTCATATGCCTCTCCTACCGCATCGTCTAGAGTTTCACCGATCACTTCAAACTGTAAATGGTCTTCCATTTTAACGAGCTCAGTATGCCCACCTGACACGATTAACGCAATGAGTGGGAATTTTACGTCATGCTCTAATTGATTTGCATATATATGTCCTGCGATATGGTGGACAGGAATAAGTGGTAAATCATGTGCGAACGCAAATGCTTTCGCTGCGTTTACACCGACGAGTAACGCTCCGATTAAACCTGGTCCATATGTTACTGCAACCGCATCGAGTTCTTTTGGTGTGACGTTCGCCTCGTGAAGTGCCTCTTCTATCACTCGGGTAATAGACTCAACGTGATGTCTTGATGCGACTTCTGGAACGACACCTCCAAAACGCTTGTGACTCTCTATTTGACTCACGACGATATTTGAAAGAACAGTATTCCCATTTTGTATAACACTCGCAGCAGTCTCATCGCAGCTTGTTTCTATCGCCAATATATTAATATTTTTCTCCATCTAATCTCACCCACATGACATGTGCATCTTTACCTGCACCGTAATAATCTTTTCGTATACCACCATATACAAACCCTTTAGATTCATATAATTTAATCGCATGATAATTATTAACATTTACTTCTAATGATATTTGACGGACAGTTGGTTTACAATAATCTATAATAAAATCCATCAATGTATTCGCATAGCCATTTCCTCGCGACTCTGGACTGATCGCAATCGTTGTAATCTGTGCATCATCAACGACAATCCATACACCGATATATCCGATAACCGTTTCATTTTTTTCTGCGACAAAATAATGTGCAAAATGATTGTTACACAGTTCATGGACATATGTTTCTTCTGTCCATGGTGAATCAGGAAAAGATACAACTTCTATTTTCTGAACTGCTGGAACATCATCAGAGTTCATCGGACGGATTACGATTGATTGTTTTTCCAATTTCTCTCCGCCTCAGTTAATCTTAAATAGTCTGGTACAACGTCATGTGCATCAACTTTAGTTAAAAGATCATCATCCATTCCGATAAGAGATGAAATTCTTGGTGTAGTATGGACACCGTCAACTTCAAATGACTGTGTTTCTAATGTATTATGCACAATAACAGCACCGTATTTTAACACGAGATCTGAATACTCTTTCCCTGTTCTAAGCTTTGGCTCTTCTAAAACATCGTATCCATTTTGATCAACGTCATATATCGCACTAAAACAGTTTCCACGTCTACCATCCATCATTGGTGCAACTACACCACGATAGCTTGCTGCTAGCACGAGTAAACTTGATACTGTATAAATCGGTATATTTAAGGAATAAGCTAACGTTTTTGCAACTGTTACTCCTATTCTTAACCCTGTATATGATCCCGGACCATTTGCTACAATAATTCGTTCTAACTCAGACTTATCTACATTCGCTAGTTTAAGTACCTCGTTAATAACTGGCATTAACGTTTCTGAATGTGTGCGTTTAACATTGATATTAATTTCAGCTAATAATACGTCATCTGAAACGGCTACAGACAACGCTCGATTTGAAGTATCTATATATAAAGACTTCACTTATAACACACCTACTAACTCCTCGTATTGTTTACCTTCTGATCCAATTGTAAACTTCCTTTGATTTTCATCAATACGTTCAATATTAATTTTTAAAAATTCATTCGGCAAATATTCTTTTATAAAATTATACCACTCAATAATCGTAATATCGAAATCATTGAAGTACTCATCAAACCCTAAATCCTCATCACTCTGTTCTAATCGATAACAATCCATATGATGTAAATAATTATCATTTAATTTATATGACTTAATGATATTAAAAGTTGGAGAAGTAATTGCACGCTTAACACCTAAAGATTTACCTAAAAATTGAGTAAATTTTGTTTTACCTGCCCCTAAATCACCACTTAAAAGAATAACAAAACCTGGTTTTATATACTTACCAATCGTTTCAGCTAGTTGTTTAGTATCATTTAAATCATTTATATAAATAGTTTTATCCATAATAACCTCATAATATATAAAAATATATAAAAAAAGGAGACCCTATAGGGTCTCCAATGAGT